>JAENVV010000318.1 GCA_016650365.1 Acidimicrobiia bacterium | reverse complement strand
GCGACCTGGTCGATGATGCCGACGACCATCGCCCGGATGGGGCCGCTGGACACTTCCATGATCTGACGGGCGCCGGTACCTTCGTCGAGGATGAGTACCGTTTCGCCGGGTGCGGCGCTGACGACGTCGACGGCAATGACATACCCACCAGCGAGCTCTCCATCTGGATTCAAGTAGTCGCACAGCAGCAGCCGTTGCCCATCGAAAATGGGCGAGTTAAACGTCGAGACGACGGTTCCAGACACCCGGGCGAGTCTCACGGCTTTGCCTTCCGTTTGGTCTTCGGCAATGGCTCGACATGCAACTGGTCGACGATCCCCACGATGGCGTGGTCGATTGGTACAAAGGTTTCTGGCATCGCCTGGGCAGCCTCTCGAGATCCGACGAAGTAGATCATCTCTCCCGGTCCGGCCATAGCTACGGCATCGGCGGCCACCACCGGTCGGCCGGATGGCTCCCCGTCGCGCGACAGCGGCTGGACGATCAGAAACTTGATGCCCTCCAGATTGGGGGTCTTTTCGGTGGCGACGACCGTTCCAATGACCCGTCCAAGATGCATCAGGTCACCCGCCCCGCACTCTCGAGCCGAATTGGCCGTCGCCGAGCAGGTTCTCATTCATCTCGTCGTGGAGCTGAGCGATGATTCTCCACGCCGTGAGCTCGACCGGAATCCTGGCGATGGCCTGCTCGACGGCAGCTTCCACCTCAACCAGCGCGCCTGAAAAGAGGAGGTAACCCTTGCCACCGAGTCCGTCGGCCAGGAAGATCTGACGCAGATCGACTCTGGCGCCTTTCAGCCCCGCATCAGCGGCGAGGATGACCGCCGAGACGGAATCTGTCTCCACAACGCCAAGGGATTCCCCCTTGCCGGCGACCCTGGCGCCTGCCAGACCGGCCACCAGACCGGGGTGGGGATCGGGTAGGAACAGCTCATCGACCAGCAGATCTGATCCGAGTCGATGGGCGGCATCGACAGCCTCCTCGACGTCGGCCACGCCGCCGCCGACGAGCACCAGGTATTTGCCAGGATGGACCGTCCCGGCATGGATCACCTGAAGCATCGCTCGTTTGGCCATCGCATCGCCTGCTTCGATGCCGGCGGCGATAGAGCTGTATTCGAGCAAAGCGATGGCAGTCCCAAAGCTGACGGAGTCGGCCACCGTCTACACGATCCGCAGGGCGCCGACGACGCTCACTCGACGAGGACGCGAAAACGTTCGGGCCCTGGTGAGTCCATCGCCGGTAGGGCTCGCAATCGAAAACGAGGCATAGCCTTCGCCACCCTCACCGAGACCTGAGAAGAACGAGCCATTGGCAACAAAAATCGAACAGTTCATGGCCTTGGCCATCTTGGTAATCGTTTCGACGTTGGTCGAGTGAATACCGGCGGTGTGTCGGAATCCATGCTCTGTCCGAATCGCCAGCTCTATTGCCGCGTCGACGCTGCTGACCCGGGTGACCGGGAAGATCGGCATCATTTGCTCAGTCCAGACCAGGCTGTGATCGTTGGGAACCTCGGCAACCGCCAGCCGGATGTCTTTGTCCGTCTGGATACCGATTTCGGCAAGGATCGTCCCGGCGTTCTTCCCGATCCAGGCCGGATTGATCACGCCAGGCTTGTTGGGAGCTCCCATCTCTCGAAAGATGACCCGCTCCAACCGTTTCAACTCGTGCGCCTTGAGTATGTATGCGCCGGCGTCGGCCATTGACCTGACCAAGCGGTCGGCGACGGTATCGACCACGATGGCAGTCTTCTCGTCGGTACAGATGATGTTGTTATCGAAGGAGGCCCCCGCCACGATGGCCCGGCCGGCCCGTTCGATATCGGCGGTCTCGTCAACCACGACCGGCGGGTTCCCCGGCCCGGCAGCTACGGCTCGCTTGTCGGTCCGCAACGCCTCACGGACGACGGCCGGGCCGCCGGTCACCAGGAGCACCCGGATGTCAGGATGAACCATGAGTTCTTTGGCACTGTCAATCGTCGGATTCGGGATGGCGGTGACGAGATTGGGTGGTCCGCCGTTGGCGACCACTGCCCGGTTCATCAATCGGATATTCTCAGCTGAGACTCGCTTGGCCCCAGGGTGAACGTTGAATACGGCGGCGTTGCCTCCCGAGAGAATCGAAATACCGTTGTTGATGATGGTCGAGGTTGGATTCGTGGTCGGGGTAATCGCTCCGACCAGACCCATCGGCGCCCACTCGGTGACCGACATGCCACCGTCACCGGTCACGGCTTGGGGCTCAAGG
>JAENVV010000317.1 GCA_016650365.1 Acidimicrobiia bacterium | reverse complement strand
TTTGTCGAGGACCACGGAGCGGCGGTCTAGCGCGGCCTGCTGATTGAGTCGGGGATCGGTCGTGGACGGTGATTGGATGAAACCGGCCAACAGGGCGGCCTCGCCCAGGGTCACCTCGCTGATCGGCTTTCCGAAGTATCCCTGCGACGCCGAGCCAACTCCGTAGTATCCGCTCCCGAAGTAGACGGTGTTCAGATAGCGCTCAAGGATCTGTTCTTTGGTGAGGGTCTCTTCGAGCCGCAGTGCCAGCGTGGCCTCTTCTATCTTGCGGTCAATGGTTACTTCTGGCGTCAAGACGACATTCTTGATGTATTGCTGGGTGATGGTCGAGCCGCCCTGGACGATGGCCCCGGCGTTGGCGTCGGCTACAAGTGCCCTGGCTACGGCCCGAAGGTCGACGCCCTGGTGGCTCCAAAAACGCTGATCCTCGATCGCGACGACTGCGTTGAGCAGATGAACCGGCAAATCGGCGAAGTCGACGAGTATTCGGTCTTCGGTTTCGTGCCATTCGGCGATAACCGATCCGTCGGCGGCGTACACGATGCTGGTGAGGCTCAGCTCTCCCATACCGGGGTCGGCCAGAGGTTTGATCTCGGGGCTGCAGGCTCCCAGCAGGAACGACGCAACAGCCACGAGAACGATAAGTCGTTTCATGGGGTCCTTACTCCGGCCGGGATGGTACCGATGGCGCCGTGGGTATCGGTGGATTTGAGGCGATTGCGGCATGCAAAAACCCGGAACGGCCGGTCGCGGGCGGCTACCGTATTGGCTCGTATGAGTATTGGTAATGAGCTTGATCATTTGATGCGAGGCGTTGACACCGTCGTGCCAGAGGCAGAATTGGCAGACAGGTTGGCTGAAGGTAGGCCGCTGCGGGTGAAGCTCGGCCTTGATCCGACTGCCCCGTCCGTGACGCTGGGATGGGCGGTGGTACTGCGCAAACTCCGGCACTTCCAGGAGTTGGGTCATACCGCAGTGCTCATCGTTGGGGATTTCACTGCCCAGGTTGGCGATCCCAGCGGCAAGAGTGAGACTCGCAAACGTCTGACGGCTGCAGAAGTGCGTGGATACGCCGAGCGCCTCCTTGACCAGTTCGCCAAGGTTCTGCTTCCCGAACCCCTCGAGGTTCGATTCAACTCCGAGTGGCTCGGAGAGCTTGACATGGCCGAGGTGCTCGAACTCACCTCCAAGGTGACCGTCGCTCAGATGCTCGAACGCGACGACTTCCGGAAACGGTTCGACGGCCACCAGCCGATCTCGGTCATGGAGTTCATGTACCCGCTGTTGCAGGGCTATGACTCGGTGGCCGTTTCGGCTGACATCGAACTCGGTGGGGCCGATCAGCTGTGGAACCTCATGATGGGTCGAGTGCTTCAGGAACGGTACGGTCATCGTCCGCAGATGGCCATGACGATGCCTTTGCTCATCGGTACCGATGGTGAGCAGAAGATGTCGCAGTCGCTCGGGAACTATGTCGGGGTGATGGACGATCCCGCCGACATGTTCGGCAAAATCATGAGCATTCCGGATCGACTCATGCCCCAGTATTTCGAACTGGCTACTGAGGTTCCCCCACAGGAGATCCTCGACCAGTTCGATGGTCTTGAGTCTGGCGACGTGCATCCCGGCGACCTGAAGCGGCGCCTGGCACGAGAAATCGTTGACCTCTACCACCCGGGACAGGGTTCGCCGGCCGAGGCGGCTTTCGACCAGGTGTTCCGCCACAGCGGGGTGCCCGACGAGATCGACGAGTTCACGCTCGGTGCCGGCGCCGACCAGTGGATACCCGGGGTGTTGACAGCAGCAGGGCTGACATCATCGAACGGCGAGGCGCGCCGCTTGATCGCCCAGGGGGCGGTCAAGCTAGAAGGAAAGAAGATCGACGAAGAGTCCATCGATCGTTCGGACCTCGTTGGCTACGTTCTTCAGGTCGGTAAACGGCGCTTCTTGAGGCTGCGTGGATGAGCCACTCACATCGCGCACTGGTTTTGCCACCAAGGGTTGGAATCGTGATCGGTTCATGATGTTTGTCAGCAAGACCGAGGTCGAGGCCGAGCTATTCCTGGACGATGGCTCCATTTTCGCCGGAGTGGTCTATGTCCGTCCGACCGAGGAGTTAGGAAAGGTCCACCCCATGCTCGATCTGCTGGGCGGGAGGGAACGGATCATTCCTTGCCGGGGCGAGTCGGGTGAGTTGGTGCTGATCGGTCGAGCCAGCGTGTCGGCCGTCCGCGTAGCCGACGAGACGTTTGGTCTGCCTGATTCAGGCGGCGTCAACCTGTCGATGAAATTGACGATGGCCGGAGGCCATCGATTCGAAGGGACGCTCCAACTTCCTGAATCGGACGGAACACGAATTTCGGATCTTCTCAACTACGCCGATCCCTGGCTGGTCCAGATTGGTGATTCGCACCATGTCTGGGTGGCAACCGACAAGCTCGTCAGGGCTGAAGCGCCGTAGCCGCCCCGGCAAGGTCATCGAGCCGATCGAATGATCGGACGATGAGATCTGCCAGGCGACGTTTGTGGATCCACAGAACTGTTGCGTGACCGCCTTTTGACCATTCCAGTTCGGACCCTGGCCAGTGGTTGGCGAGCGCCGTCGTGGCTTCGGGGAGGACGTACCCATCGCCCCTGATTCCGAGAATGACCGCCGCAGCACTGTGGGGTGGCGGATCGAATCGAAGCACGGAGGCCTGACCGAACAGCTCACCGAGCCGGTCGACGGCGGATGCCCCACCGAGTGCGGCCCAGTCCACCGAGGCCTTGAGGGCCCCTTTGGTGAAGACCGGCCCGGGGGAGTGGGAGGCAGCCAGCGCGGCACAGGCGATCGGGAGCTTGCTGGCGGATGTGACGAGCGCGGCAGTGTTGGCGCCCATCGAATACCCGGCCACTCCCACCGTCCACGATCGCCGGTGCCTCAGCCAGGCGAGAACCTCCAAACCGTCCCACACGGCCCCGACCCCCATCGCCAACAGGTTGGCAGCGGTTCGAAGCGGCTGCCCGTCAGACTGACACCGCAGCCCGTAGAAGGGGTTCTCAAGGATGGCCACTGCCACGTTCTGGTCCAGTAGGTACCGACCGATGGCCTGGCGGGTCTCGTAGCCATGCTCATTGAACGCGGCCATCAGCAGCACTACCCGCTTCGGATCGGGCGGTTCGATGAGCCGGACGTACCCGGTTCGGGAGGCAGCGGGCAACAGTTCGTACGGTGACGGGAAACGAAGGTCGGTAATCGTGTATCCGTTGCGCAGTTGTGGGTCCTTCTGCTCGAACGGTTGGCCCAAGACTTCCGGAACCCTGGCAAGATCGCCCGTGACGACGCTGAGGTCCCCCCATCCGTCCTGGAACAGTCTCTCTGTGACGGCCGGCATGGCGGCCAGTTGCGACCCGATCCAGTCGATCCTGTGCATGGTTCGATGAGCCTAACGCACATCTGATACCTCCCGACTTGCAATGTCGATCAAGTGGAGTACAGTTGCCGCCGCACCAATGGTGCGTAGTACGCCAACACCGCCATCCGGCAACGCTGCCACGCAGTTTGTAAACTTGCTTGATAGTCGTTGAAACGGACCGTCGGGCCGCCCTTCGGTGGTTGATATGGGAAGGCTCCCATATCGTTTTGGCAAGGACTCGCGATGCGTGATACACTGCAGGTCTTGTCCGCTGCGCGCCAGTGGGACGGCCCCGAGGCTACGGCTAGAGGGATGATTGGGTGACCGAAATGTCATCCGGAGCATTACGGCTCCTTGACAACTAAACAGTGTGCTAAAAATCAGCTTTGTGGCTCGTCCCTGTGAATGGGGTTCTGAGTCACAAACACCGTTCAATTCTCGAGACCTAACGGAATCGGAATTGGACAACAGGTAAACCGCCGAACCAATGGTTCGGCATCCAGGCAAATGCCGAGTCCTCGGACTCGGTGATCGGTTCGTCAGAACCGGTTCTTGCCAGGTAAAACACATTCATTTGATTCTGCTTTTTCGAGAACAGTTCGTTTTGGCAGTTTGATTCCATCAAACTGCCAAGCGAATCTCATTCGCAGTTTACGTTGGAGAGTTTGATCCTGGCTCAGGACGAATGCTGGCGGCGTGCTTAATCCATGCAAGTCGAGCGACGCACATCAAAGGGGTAACCCATTGGTATGACGGAGCGGCGAACGGGTGCGTAACACGTGAGCAACCTACCCCTAAGACCGGGATAGCCCGAAGAAATTCGGATTAATACCGGATACCCTGCCCGAATCTCATGGTTTGGTCAGGAAATGCTTTTGCGCTTTGGGATGGGCTCGCGGCCTATCAGCTTGTTGGTGAGGTAACGGCTCACCAAGGCGACGACGGGTAGCTGGTCTGAGAGGACGATCAGCCACACTGGAACTGAGACACGGTCCAGACTCCTACGGGAGGCAGCAGGAGGGAATATTGCGCAATGGGCGAAAGCCTGACGCAGCAACGCCGCGTGAGGGATGACGGCCTTCGGGTTGTAAACCTCTTTCAGTGGGGACGAAATTGACGGTACCCACAGAAGAAGTACCGGCCAACTACGTGCCAGCAGCCGCGGTAATACGTAGGGTGCAAGCATTGTCCGGATTTATTGGGCGTAAAGAGCTCGTAGGCGGCTTAACAAGTCGGTCGTGAAATACCGAGGCTCAACCTCGGGGAGTCGGTCGAAACTGTTATAGCTAGAGTACGGTAGAGGAGAGTGGAATTCCCGGTGTAGCGGTGGAATGCGCAGATATCGGGAGGAACACCAGTAGCGAAGGCGGCTCTCTGGGCCGTTACTGACGCTGAGGAGCGAAAGCGTGGGGAGCAAACAGGATTAGATACCCTGGTAGTCCACGCTGTAAACGTTGGGAACTAGG
>JAENVV010000316.1 GCA_016650365.1 Acidimicrobiia bacterium | reverse complement strand
TTATGGGACGGTGCGCAGGCTCGGCGCAACGTCAGATTCGTACTCGGCGTGCCGGTTCGTCTCCGACTTGGAGAACACCAGACGGCCATCGACGACAATTTCAAATACGCCGCCCCGCGAGGGGATCAGGTGGATGTCGTACTTCGGACCGAACTCGTCGAAAATCGCCTCAGCCATGCTCACGGCACGGGCAGTGTAGTTTCAGGCCCGGCAGAACTCGATGGTGATGGGAGTCATGGGCAGTGATCATAACGACGGAGGGGAGGGTCGGGGTAATTCGGTTTGATCGACCCAAGAAGAGGAACGCCTTGACAAAAGCCGCTCTTGTCGCCCTACCTATTGCCATCGATCAACTCGTCGAGAGCGGTTCCCGCGCCATCATCCTCACCGGGTCAGGCTCGATCTTCACGGCCGGGGCGGATTTGACAGAGTTATCGTTTACGGAAGCTGATCTTGATGTCGAAAGCGGGTTGGCGGCGGCCGCCGACCGGCTTGCTTCGGTCCAGGTTCCGACTTTTGCCGCGATCGAGGGACCCTGTTTGGGAGCCGGGGTCGAATTGGCTACCGCCTGTGATGTCCGGGTGGCGGGCCAAGGATCCACCTTTATGATCCCGGCCGCCCGGCTGGGAATCCTGTACCGGCCCGCTGGGGTGAATCGATTGCTTCGAACACTCGGAGCCGAGACAACCCGACGGCTGTTATTGGTGAATGAGACCCTCGGCCCCTACGGAATCGCCGGCGTTCTCGTCCCGGATGGCAGTGCGCTGGCAACGGCTCGCGAACTCGCCGATCAAGCCGCTGGTCTCGTCCCCGGGGCCGTGGCGGCGACCAAACAACTTATGGTTGAGATCGAGACGAGCATCTCAGCCGGGATGGATTGGGACGAAGTCAGGCGCCGCCTTCTGAAAGAACGGTGATCTCCAGATCGAGTGGCCAGCCGTTGGGCCAGCATCCGTCGAGACCTTTGGTTTGTTGCATCATGACGGGTCCCAGGTCACCGACGCCGGTACAGGCAACGTGCCCGTGCTTGAGGCCATGCCCCACCTCATGGTTGATCACATATATCTGATAGCCCCACAGGTCGTTGGCGTATTCCTCCGTGCCGGTTTCCCAGCGCCAGACGTTGATCATGGCCCGATGGGCGTCCCAGCAGGAATAGATACCTGCTGTGACCAGGGGAAGGCATTGCTCATCGGTCGTCGCCGGCGAGGCCAGAGTCACACGGAATGAAGGCTCTCCGATATCGACCCGTTGGACGGCGAACCCTTCACGCCCGCCCCAAGACCGGGGATCACTAAGTACCTGATCGACCCGATCGGCGAAACAGGCGGCGTCAATGCCGAGTCCTTCTTCGACCTCGACGATATAGGTCTTGATGGGGCCATCGGACGATGGCATGGTCGAACCTGGCACCACGATCAGAGTTCCGGTCGGTTCGTGGGGGGTGTTGGTCGAACAGGAGGCATCAACGGTCGGAGTGGGTGGCGGATCATCGGCAGACGGTTCGGCGATCACCGGTGCGGTAGAAGATGGCGTTTCCGTGGCCGCCGGGCTGGCGGTCACCGAATTGTCGGACTTCGGTGCCGGGGGCCCAAGGCTCGTGTCGGTACCGAGCCGTGGTACTGCGAATGCCGCGATGAGAGCGATGGTTGCCAGCATGAGAAAGGCTCGGCGATGGGGAGTGGGGCGGTTCACGGCAGGTAGATGTTATGCAAAAGGTTTGATAGCCTCAACTCATGTCGGGAACTCTTGGTCGTCTCATCGTCGTAGCCAGTCTGCTGGTTGGGGGATGGAGCCTGTTCTACAACCAAATCAACGTCGTTCTTTTTCAGGATTATCTTGATGACGGGTCGGTTATCGATCGGGTTGAGCACTGTGGAACGATGTATGACGTCCTCACAGGAAATCTCGACGAGACAATTACGGGTGGGGTCGATACCGATCTGTGTGTGAGGTCGGCCCGAATAGATGCCATCTTCGGCGGTCTACTCGTCGGGTTCTTTCTGGCAGTTGGCGTCCTTTTGATGAGTAGCTCATACCGCCGACCGCTTATCGGGATGGATGCGGTTCGGCCATTGCCAAATGTTTCGGTATTCCACAGGAGGCAGGCGGCCCACCATCGGAGAGCGGCCGAGTTGGCCGATAGCCAGGACGACGATTAGGACGATTCGTCGGCTTCACGACGATTCGTCGGCTTCACGACGATTCGTCGGCTTC
>JAENVV010000315.1 GCA_016650365.1 Acidimicrobiia bacterium | reverse complement strand
TGATCGACGCCTCCGGCAAGTACGTAATCCCGGGGGGGATTGACGTCCACACCCATATGGAGCTTCCGTTTGGGGGAACATTCGCCTCCGACAGCTTCGAAACCGGCACCCGGGCGGCGGCCTGGGGCGGCACCACCACAATCGTCGACTTCGCCGTCCAAACCAAAGGCAGCGGGTTGATGGAGGGGTGGGAGGCTTGGATGGCCAAGGCCGAAGGCAACTGTGCCATCGACTACGGCTTCCACTGCATCATGTCCGATGTCAACGACCAGTCGCTCAAGGAAATGGACATCGCTATCGGTGAAGGGGTCACTTCTTTCAAGATGTTCATGGCGTATCCCGGGGTGTTCTATTCGACCGACGGCGAGATCTTGCGGGCGATGCAAAAGGCGTCGGAAAACGGTGCGACCATCATGATGCACGCCGAGAACGGGATCGCCATAGACGTGCTCATCGCCCAGGCGCTCGAGCGCGGGGAAACCGATCCTCTCTACCACGGCATCGTTCGCAAATCGATCCTCGAGGGAGAGGCCACCCACCGGGCAATCAAGCTGGCCGAGGCCGCCGGCTCACCGCTCTACATCGTCCACCTCTCTGCATTGGAAGCCCTGGCCGAGGTGACCAATGCCCGCGACGAGGGCCTCAACGTATTCGCCGAGACCTGTCCGCAATATCTGTATCTGGATCTCGACGACCTCGGGAATGGCTTCGAAGGGGCCAAGTTCGTCTGTTCCCCGCCCCTTCGAGATCGGGCGGAAGGTCATCAAGAGGCACTTTGGTCAGGTCTAGCCACCAATGACCTCCAGGTGGTTTCGACCGACCACTGCCCTTTCTGTTTCAACGATCACCCCCAACTCGGTCGCCAGAAGAGGCTGGGCGAAGGTGACTTCTCCAAGATTCCCAATGGGCTTCCCGGCGTGGAGCATCGGGTCGAATTGATCTATGACGGTGCTGTGACCGAAGAGCGCTTAAGTCTGGAGCGGTGGGTGGAGGTGTGTTCGACGACACCGGCCAGGATGTTCGGGATGTTCCCCCGCAAAGGGACCATTGCGGTCGGCGCCGACGCCGACATCGTGATCTTCGATCCC
>JAENVV010000314.1 GCA_016650365.1 Acidimicrobiia bacterium | reverse complement strand
TGCTCGAATCGACTTGTTCTTCAGCCAGTCGATGTTCTCTACCGGCTCGTTTGCCCCGAGTATCGCCGGCCCAATGGAGGCGAACCACAGAGGTGCCATCCCCTGAGCCGCCCATTCTGCCTTGAACTGGTCGTTCGTCTTGGCCATCTCGCTAAACGCCTCACTGTGAGCCTGAGTGTCTCTGCTCACGAACAGGACCGATCCGACGCTCGAATAGGGAAAGAACGACGGCTGCTGGACTGGCAGGAACAACCCGAAGTCGGCGCGGCCGTCCTTTATGCAGTCGAAGATGTCGGCGAAGGCACACAGTGCCCCCGCATAGAAGGGTTCGATGGTCACTCGTCCGTTGGTGCGCTTATTCATCTCGTCTGCCATCCAGGCGAACGCTTGGGAGTGGGGACTGTCCTCAACGGCGAAAGACGCGTAGACAAGGCGGACCGGGTCGCCGGCTACTTCGGTTGTCGTCGTCCCATCGCCAGATGCCTCGGTCGTGGTTCCGCCGCAGGCACTCACGATCAGTGCCAGTATCGCCAAAACTGTGATCAGCCGTGTTACGGCTGTGTACTCCTGTGCTCGTCCTCGGTTCATCGTTCCTCCTCCTGGGAGGCCGTCGCCGGCCTTGTGTACGATTCGGAGACCTAAGCAGTCTCTTGGATACGGAAAGGGTGACTCCCATGTCCGGATTGTATAGTATATAATATACTGTCTAGTGTCAATCGAACGCCCGAGCCTTGTGAGGAGAGTCACCCATGCCCATCATCAACTTCGATGACATGCCCAAGATGGCAATTACCGAGAAACACTCCGATGCCTACGGCGAGCTGCTCACTGGCTCCACCATCGAGATCGGCCGGCTCCACTTCAAGGCAGGACAGAAAGCCAATCCCCACACCCATGAGCAGGAGCAGGTGGTGCTCGTGATCGAGGGTCGGGTCGAGGTCTTCTTCGACGGCGAGGTGAAGGAAGTCGGACCGGGTGGAGGATTCCATGCGCCTTCCTGGGTGCCCCATGGGGTCACGGCTATCACTGACTGCGTGATGCTCAGCTGCAAGAACGTCATCGACGGCGTCGGCCACGAATTGTGAAAGCCGTGTTGCTCCGCGAGGTCGGAGTAGTCGAGTTGGTTGACCTTGAGGAACCCGAACCGGCAGGGTCCGAGGTCGTCGTCAATGTCGCCGTGTCGGGCATTTGCGGCAGCGACGTGCACGCGGCCCGGGACGGGGGATTGCTACGAACGCCACCCGTCGTGATGGGACACGAGTTTTCCGGCACCTTCGATGGCCGGCGAGTGGCCGTGAACCCAATGATCAACTGCGGTGCTTGCATTCGATGCCAGCAAGGCCAGCCCCACCTGTGCAGTAACAGAACGATCGTGGGCATCCAGCGGGCCGGCGGACTGGCTCAGCGGGTAGCCGTCCCCGAATCGTGCCTGGTCGACCTGCCCGAACACGTCTCCATGGAGGCGGGGGCAATGGTCGAACCGCTTGCAGTCGCCCACCACGCCGTCGGTCTGTGTCCGCCCCAACCCGGTGACCGGGTGGGCATCCTAGGGGCAGGCACAATCGGCCTCCTCGTCGCCTACGTTTCTAGCAGTCTCACCGACGACGTTTCAGTTGCCGACCCAAACCAACATCGGCTCGGCTTCGCCCGCACCCTCGGCGTAAAAAACACCGACGTGACCCTACACGGCGACTTCGACATCATCTTCGACGCGGTGGGCAACGCGAGCACCCATCGTCTCTCTCTTGAGCACCTCCGTCCGGGGGGCACCGCGGTCTGGGTGGGCAATGAGAACCCAGACGCCGCATTCGACGCCCAGATGCTCGTACGC
>JAENVV010000313.1 GCA_016650365.1 Acidimicrobiia bacterium | reverse complement strand
TGCCAAGGGCATCGAAGAGGTCGTTGAGTTGGACTTGACGGCCGACGAGAAGGCACTGCTGGTAGATGCAGCCGGAGCCGTCAAAGCCAAGGTCGACGAACTGCACTCGATCAAGTTCGACTAACCGTGTGAACGCTGGAACCCAGGGTTCAACCCCGGGTTCCAGCGCCCGTTATCGGGCGCTCCAGCCCTCGGTTGTTTGTGGCGACCCTCTAGATTTCTGGCGCGAGATGCCGGAACATGGCGCATGGCATCAACGAATCAGGCATTCGCTCAACTAGCCGCCCGCCAAGGTGGGGTCGTCCGACGTGATCAGCTCCTCGAATTGGGGCTTACGTCCTCTGCGATTTCTCGACGGCTCGAGGTCGGAGATATTCGAAAAGTGGCCAACGGGGTGTATCGCGTCTTTGAACCCGGCGACCGACTTGAGACTTTGCGAGGAGCGCTCGCGGCTCTTCCTGGATCCGTGGTGTCTCATGAGTCGGCTGCGATGCTTCACAATATTGCCGGCTTCAGCCACGGCCGATGTTCGGTTACGGTGCCGCGTTCGGCGACTCATCGGTTTCCGGGGGTGATCGTTCATCGGACAGATGACTTGTTGACCAGCCACGTCGCAAGGCTGTCCGGGTGCTCGGTCACCAACCTCGAGCGCACGGTCTTCGACCTTGCGTCGCGAGTCGGTGCACTGGCGTTGGCACAGATAGTCGACGATTTGGTGACTGGCGGCCGTACGAGCATCGCTCGGCTTGAGACGGTGCTTCTCGATGTCGGTCGTCGCGGCAGAGTCGGCACATCAGTCATGCGCGAACTCGTAGAGTCACGCCAGGCAGGTACCGATCCGGACGCCACTCCTCTTGAACGTCTGGGCCTCGCCGCTTTGAGCATGGCGGGAATCAGTGGGTCCGAAACTCAATATTCTCCGGCCTTCGCGCCGACCTGGCGTTTTGATGTGGCCTTTCCCGATCGACGTCTGGCAATCGAGTGGGATTCGCGTCGTTGGCACACCCGAGTCGACGACTTCGATAGGGATCGGCAACGTGACCGGGTAGCCGCGACCAATGGTTGGGTCGTGATCCGGTTCACGATGGAAGACGTAAAAGATCGACCGGATGAGGTGGCCGAACAGGTCGTCAAAGCGCTCGCGGCCAGGTCGGCAGCCTGACCCTCCCATACTGTGGGCCCCAGCTCCCGATTTCGGGCGCGTGAACCCTGGGTTCAACCCAGGGTTGAAAACACGGGTGCTTCTGTCTCTTCTGAGGGCCCCAGCGCCCGATAGTGGGTGTTGGAACCCGGGGTTGAACCCAGGGTTCCAGTACTTGTGTGGGTTAGTAGGCGACGTCGAGGGATTCGCCGGCGGAGCCCCATTGGCTGATGATGTTTTGGTTCATCATGAGGACTGCCAGGTTGCCGGTGACCTTGATTTTGCCGGTCATAAAGGCGGTCTGCGTGTTCATGTCACCTTTGGAAATGCCAGCAGCTGTCTCATAATCGGAAGCGATCGTGGCGTCGGCAGCTTCGAGTTCGCCGAGGGCGACATTGGCCGACCCGTTCGAAATCGAGATGTAGTAGCCAACCGGCCCGGAGGGCGCGTCACTCACATTGAACTGCAGACCCAGGTTGGCGCTCGCAATGGCACCTTGAAACCCGTCATGCGATGCAAGGGCTTCGCTGTAGGCAGCCGCCCACTCTTCACTCAAAAACTGTACGGCCATAACCGGCTTCTCCTCATTGGTGTCTTGAACCGCGGCAAGGTTAGCAGCGGTTAACTTCGCAACCGCGAGAGCACCCGAGTTAATCAGTCCAGCTAACGCCAGAGTTCGACGTCGTCGTAGGGTCCGAAGCCCCCACCCGGTGGGGGGTCAGCGCGTAACGATGTCGGGAGAGCATTGTCTGGCATGATGAATCCCGAAAGCTGAAGCATCGAGTAGCCGTTGGCGCTGCATCCAGCACATATCTCGCCCGGATGAAAAGCCAGGGTCGCCCCGCTCTTTTTCCACCAGGTTCCCTGGATGAAAATGGCTTTGAAGCGTTTTATGTGCAGCCAGGAACTGCCATTGCCGAGGGCGTCTTCATAGAATTGAGGTACATAGGCGAACCTGGGGTTGGTCTCCAAGGTCTCGGTGAACATGACAGCGGAGTAGGACCCTGCCACGTAATTAGTCAAACAAGTGGCCATGTGCTGCCACGACTCGGGGCGGTCTAGCGTTCCGTCACTGTCCCAATCGAAGTCCGACTCTGTGACGTTGTCGAACCCAAGGCAGGCGGCGGGCACGAACGTAGGACCCGGAGTGATTGATTGGAGGCCGCCCACCAGATAAGCCCACAGCGGTTTATCGTTCAACTGGTATCCGAATCGGCTGGCGCGGTCACCTGGGGGGCCTTGCTGTAGGCGAGGCGCAAAACCGTAGTTGACCGGACCGGTCGCGAGACCCTCCTCGGCACCGTTGCCTGGGAATCCTGTATCCGTGTTCAGGGTGTCGACACCCTGGCCTTCGTTGGCGCATACATCTCGGACCTCGTTGCTGTTGAGGCCGTCTCCGTCGAGTGTTACCCAGTGATCAAGGCCCGCAGCAATGTTTACTGCGAGGACTTGGCCCAGCGGGGATGCTGTGCAGTTCTGTGGTGTACCCATGGTCGTATTGCCGAACAATCTCGCTTTGAGCACACCAAAGTTCCCGTTCGCGGCGCCATCACACGGCGGCTCAGCATTTCCTTTTGGTCCCGAGCTCAAACAGGAGTGGTTTCCTTCGCCGATGGATGCAGGGAGTCCGAAGGGAAGGATGCCGCCCGTACCGACCCCGGCTAGGCGACTGATAGCATCAGCGCTCGTCGTCAGTTGGCTGACTCCTAACACCTTGCCGAAAGTTGTCTCGACGATTTGGTCAGGGACGTTGACGCGGAAGTACCCGGCCGACGAGATGCTCATGCAGTCCAACGTGCCTGAGGACGTCCATGATGTCGGCGTACTTACAGGGATGAAGTTGTAGGCAGCCAGAGGAGCAACGCTCTTTTCGGGGTCCGTGCAGGCGAGCCACATGGCCTCCCATTCGGCGTTGGTGTACGTGGTGTCGAGGTTCGCTCGGACGTAGTCGAGAGCTTCGGTAACGACACCGTTCGTGTTGCCGAGCACCTTCGCTTCGACGGCTGCTGCGAGCGCCCCAGCGTCGGCGGCGGTTTGGTCCTGCCGGCGTTCGTTGAAGCCAAATCCTACGTCAATGGCCAAGGCTGCCATCCCGAGGAGGAAGATCATCATGGTGGCCACCAGAATGGCGGTTGCGCCACGTTCGTCCTTGAGACGAGCTAGGGACATGTGTAGGTTCCTCCACTCGCCCATGTCGCAGGCTGCTCAAGTCTGATCCGTACGACCTGTTCCCTGTCAGCCGGCATGAGCCCCCCAAAGAAGCTTGTCAGGGAGTTGAAGGGGTCGAGTCTGACCTTTACCTCAGCCTCTGAGCCAATTCCCGAGCCTCCGATTTGTGTGAAGGTAATAACTTCGCCGGTTGCCAGGTTCATCGAATCGCAGGTCGTGGCCCCCATTGTCGCCACAGAGCCAGCGTTGACAGCGGCTTGCCGGGCGGCTTCCCGGGCTCCATGGCGGATGTCGAGGTCGTTGGACAGAAGCCAGCCGAATTCCACGATTCCAAGAACCAGAGTAAGTAAGAGAGGCATGATGATTGCAAACTCGACGAGGGCGGCGCCGCGTTCGTCTTTGCCACGGTTACGAAGTTTCTTCAAAAGTGTTCTCATCCGTCCAGCGCCTTGACAGCGCTCCCCCTATTCCGTCCGTCCCTGTTCCGACATCAGCCGGAGTCGGTACCGCCATCGGTTCCATACGTCCGGCCCAGCGCTACGCAGAGTAGTCGCAGCTTGTGGCTTAACCAATACTCAAATAATCGGCAATCTGCCAGTTTCCTCAAGCGGTTTCTATCAAATCAGTGGACGCAGCCGGCCAACTGTTACATAGGCAAAATCTGCCAGCAGCCCAGGCGGCCCCGAGCGATCAGCCGGTCTGAGAGACCAAGCGTCGATTCTTGAACTTGGCCTTCATGTAGTCCTTGTTCATGAGGGCGATGAAATCAATCGAGATTTCCTTCGGGCAGGCCGTTTCGCACTCGCCAGTGTTCGTGCAGGAGCCGAAGAACTCTTCCATCTTGTCGACCATCGCCTCCACCCTGGTCCAGCGCTCTGGCTGACCCTGGGGGAGCAGCGAGAGGTGAGCGATCTTGGCGGCTGTGAACAGCTGCGCGGCAGAGTTGGGGCAGGCAGCCACGCAAGCGCCACATCCGATGCAGGCCGCTGCATCCATCGACCACTCGGCAACTTCTTTGGGAACCAGGGTCAGGTTGGCTTCCGAGGCCGATCCGGTCGGTACCGTGATGAAACCTCCGGCTTCGATGATCCGATCGAAGGTGCTCCGGTCCACGGCCAGGTCGCGCACGATCGGGAACCCGGTTGCCTTCCATGGCTCGATGACAATCGTGTCGCCATCCTTGAACTTTCGCATGTGGAGCTGGCAGGTTGCGGTCCCGAGCTGCGGACCGTGAGCCAGGCCATTGATCATGAGCCCGCACATGCCGCAGATTCCCTCACGGCAGTCGTGGTCAAAGCTGATTGGTTCGATCCCCTGGGTATTGAGACCCTCGTTGACGATGTCGAGCATTTCGAGGAACGACATGTCGGGGCTGATGTCCTTGGCTGGATACTCCACAAGCCGCCCGGGGGCGTTTGGTCCTGACTGGCGCCATACCTGAAGCGTGAGGTCCATTACTTGTAGCTCCTCTGTGATAGTTTCACGTATTTGAACTCGAGCGGTTCTTTGGTGAGATCGGCTTTGCCGGGATCACCGGTCCAGCCCCAGGCGGCGACGTAGGCGAAGTCGTCGTCGTTGCGCAACGCTTCGCCGTCTTCGGTCTGGGACTCCTCCCGGTAATGACCACCACATGATTCGGCTCGTTCGAGAGCATCCAGGCACATCAGTTCGGCAAGCTGGAAATAGTCATCGACCCGTTGGACGTTCTCGAGCGACTGGTTGAAGGTCTCGGCGCTGCCGAGCACCTTCACGTCCTTCTTGAACTCCTCATAGAGCGCCGGAATCTCGATGAGTGCCTGCTTGAGACCGGCTTCGTTGCGGGACATGCCACAGTGGGCAATCATGATCTTGCCGAGTTCCCGATGGAAGTAGTCGGCCGAGCGAGTGCCTTTGATCGAGAGCCAATGGTTGGTTCGGTCGGCGACTTCTGCCTCGATTTCCGTGAAAGCCGGATCATCCGTCGGGACAACCGGGTCGCCGAGCATGCCCGCCAGGTAATCGCTGATCGTGTATGGCAGCACGAAGTATCCGTCCGCCAGTCCCTGCATGAGTGCCGAGGCGCCCAGGCGGTTGGCACCGTGATCTGAGAAGTTGGCCTCGCCGATGGCATAGAGACCGGGAATGTTGGTCATCAGGTGATAGTCCACCCACAGGCCGCCCATCGTGTAGTGCGGAGCTGGGTAGATGCGCATCGGAGTCTCGTATGGGTTTTCATCGGTGATGCGGTGGTACATCTCGAACAGGTTGCCGTAGCGTTCCCGGATGGTGTCTTCCCCGAGACGCTTGATCGGGTCGGCGAAATCGAGATACACGCCGTTCTTGAGCGGCCCCACCCCTTTGCCCTCGTTGATCATCGATTCGGCATTGCGAGATGCAACGTCGCGGGGCACCAGGTTGCCGAACGCCGGGTAGCGGCGCTCGAGGTAGTAGTCCCGCTCGTCTTCTGGAATCTCTTTTGCCTTGCGGGTGTCGCCGGCCTTCTTGGAGACCCAGATGCGACCGTCGTTGCGCAACGATTCGGACATAAGCGTTAGCTTGGACTGGAACTCTTCGGCCGACGGAATGCACGTCGGATGAATCTGGGTGTAACACGGGTTGGCGAAAGCCGCCCCGCGCCGATGAGCTCGCCAGATGGCAGTTGCGTTGCAGGCCATGGCGTTGGTCGACAGGTAGTAGACGTTGGAGTAGCCCCCGGTCGCCAGGACAACCGCATGAGCCGAATGTGATTCGATCTCACCGGTGATCAGGTTGCGGGTAACAATGCCGACCGCCCGTCCGTCTTTGACGACCACATCGAGCATCTCGGTGCGGGTGTGCATTTCGACCTGACCCAACCCCACCACTCTGGCGAGGGACTGGTAGGCGCCGAGCAGAAGTTGCTGTCCGGTCTGGCCCCTGGCATAGAAGGTCCGCGACACCTGGGCTCCACCAAACGAACGGTTATCGAGTTTGCCGCCATACTCGCGGGCAAACGGCACTCCCTGGGCAGTGGCCTGGTCGATGATGTTCAAACTCACCTCGGCGAGCCGGTACACGTTTTCTTCACGGGACCGGTAGTCACCTCCCTTGACCGTGTCATAGAACAAGCGGAACACGGAGTCACCGTCACCGTGGTAGTTCTTGGCCGCATTGATGCCACCCTGGGCGGCAATCGAGTGGGCCCGACGGGGGGAGTCGTGATAGGTGAATGCCTTGACGTTGTAGCCAAGCTCGGCCAACGAAGCAGCCGCCGAGGCGCCGGCCAGACCGGTCCCTACGACGATGATGTTGAACTTGCGTTTGTTGTTCGGGTTCACCAGTTTCATGTCGAACTTGTGGTTCTCCCACATGGTGTCGATGTCACCGTCGGGAACTTTCGAGTCGAGTTCCAAGGGCATGGTCGGGGCTCCTCTAGCTGACCTGGCCGGTCATGATCATGACCGGAAAGCTGATGTTGCCAATGACGATGAGGGTGGCGAGGCCTTGTGCCAGCCATCTGCGCCATTGATTGAACCGGGGGTTATTCACTCCGATCGACTGGAACAAGCTCCAGGCGCCATGGAAGATGTGCATGCCAAGCGCGATGTTGGCGATGATGTAAAGGATCCCGATTCCAACGTTCGAAAGGCTCACCACGGCGTTCTCGTACGGCGCGCCTGGGATGAAGTCAGGGTTGAGCCATCCGAGGGTGAGGTCGGCCAAATGCCAGGCAACGAACAGAAGAACGATCACGCCTGAATACCGCATCGTACGTGACGCATAGCTGGCAGCCAGCCACTCCCTCGGTTGTTTGTACTTGTCGATGGTGGCGTGGTGATTGGTGACGGTCAGGGCGTAGGCCGCATGAATGTGGATGACGAAGGCCGCAGCCAGGGGGAGGCGGATCAGCCAGAGAAACACGGTGTGGGGGATGATCGGTGCCCCAATCTCACGCAGGTACTCGCCGTATTCATTCATCTCGGCCGCACCCTGGTACATGTGCAGGTTTCCGATCATGTGGGCCACCACAAATCCGAGGAGCACGATTCCAGAAAGGGCCATGGCCCACTTCTTTCCGACCCCCGATCCATATAAGTCGAGGAGCCAATAGCTCCGGCGACTCCTAGCGGGAGAATCGGTTACGGCCACTGGGTCCTCCTAGGTGAAGCTCGGCGTCAAACCTACAACACCCGATGGGATTGGGGGGCGCTTTGCGTCGCGATTTGTTGACTGCCCGCAAAACTCTAGAACGGTAGCGGCCGTTTGAGAGAATCCGTCTTGACATGTCGCGCGGGACCATGCACAATCACATCGGTGTAATTACAAGGTTTAGGGGTTTACCTTTGCATCGAACATTGATTGACGCGCTCGCAGTCGACGATCTGTCCTGGCAGGACTATTCAAACTGCCGTGGGGCAGACGCCGACTTGTTCTTCCCCGAGCGAGGCGCATCTACCCGAAAAGCCAAAGCGATCTGCAACGCGTGCGACGTCCAAACCGAGTGTCTCGAGTTCGCCATCACGCAGTCGGAGAAGTTTGGTATTTGGGGTGGCCTTTCCGAACGCGAACGTCGCAAGATTCGAAAAGAACGGTCCATCGCAGCTCGAATTCGTAGGGCCTCCTAGCCTTCTTATCGCGCTGTAACCAGGCCCTCGGGGAGGGCCTCTAGACTGACCACACGCAGTCAAATGGAGGAACCTGTGGAGTTGCTGACGCCGACGTTGATTTTTGCCTTTGCCCTGCTGGTGGTGTGGTTTCTGCTCAGGCGTAGTTCCGAAGCTCGCAAAGCCGCTCTCAAAGACGCCGGGATGCCGGTTCGTTCCAAGGCCGGTTCCAAAGACCGCGACATCGTTGTCCATGAGCGGCCCCGCCCGACGGTGGTTGCTTTCCATGTTCGTGATGATGTTGCCGAGGTGACGTTCGACGTGCCCCTGCCGGCGGGCGGCGCCGATGAGGTCATGCAAGAACTCCTGGTCGCCGAAGCGCTTGAGGTTGTGCGCGAGAAGCAACACACCCTTCCCATCACTCAAGTCAGCAAAGTGACCGCCTTTGCAGGTCGCGGCGGCGATCCGATCAAGGTCGGTACGATGGAGCTACCGACGCGAGGAGAGCTTCCTCCACCGCTCGTGGCCGCCCCACAACTCCACCTCGGGCACGTGGGATTCGACCCGATTGATGCACAGTTCGAGGGTGACAGCGAAGTGCCCTCCACCGTTACGAAGTCCCGCTCGGACACGCTTGGTCCGATTGGCGGCGAGCTTCGTATCCCAAAGGCGGTTGAAGTTGGCTTACGCGGTCAGGGAATCGATCCGGCTGAGATGGACTCGGGTCAACTGGTGGCCGGTCTGCTGAGGTTGTTTGGGTATGCCGTCGTCGACGGGGGCATACCTGATACCTACACCGCCGACAAAGGCGGGTCTGTCACGTTTGTCCGTCAGGTATCCCACGAGGCCGATGATTCTCCGGAGCTAGACGAGAAAGACATGCGAACCTTTCTGGTTGACTTTCTATCTTCGAGAGCCGACCGTGGCCTACTGGTCTCGGACAAATACGGACCGTTCAGCGTATATCAGATGGAAAAGGCTGAACCGCGTATCCAGTTCGTAACTCGTGAACGTCTTCAGAAGTTCATTGACGCTCTCGCCCTGAACTAGACCTCCGAAAGAGAATCCGGGAACCGATCTGGCGGTTCGCTACGTCCTAGCTTGGAAGAGCCATGTTGATGGCATTGCATCTAGGCCGCCGGAGGCAGCTAGGCTATGCGAGACGAAAGGACATCAGCATGGGTATTCCAAAAGGCGGAGAATGGATCGTCATTCTCATCGTGGTTCTCCTGCTCTTCGGTGCCCGCAAGCTCCCTGATCTGGCTCGCTCGTTGGGCGCCTCGACCAAGGAATTCCGCAAGGGTATCGAAGAAGGCGCCAAGTCAGACGAAAGCGCCAAGCCAAGCGATTCTTCCACACCAGAGTCCTAACCTCCTCTACCAGTTGGCCTTGGGCCGCACACAATTTCTCCCTTCATTCGGGAACTCTTGCGCGTCGCGCTCCGTTGAGAGGTATGAGCCGTGATAGACGGCGTGCCACTCTCGTGGGAAGACGTTGCCAGAACACATGGGCGCAAGATCTACAACTTCGCGTATCGCCTCACCGGCAATCCCGACGACGCCAAAGACCTGGCGCAAGATGTGCTGCTGCGCGTCGAGCGAGGCCTCGCCAATTACACGCCCGGCTCCTTTGAGGGCTGGCTGTGGCGGATCACCCGCAACGCATTCCTGGACGATGTTCGTCGCAAGAAGCGGCGACCGACCACCTCCCTGCCCGACGACTTCGACCGGACCAATCTTGGTTCGACCCCGGCCCCTGACGAGGTGCTCGCCTCGATCAGACTCGGAGACGATGTCCAGAAGGCCCTGCTCGGTCTCCCGTATGACTTTCGCGAGGCGGTCGTGCTGTGCGATGTGGTCGGTCTCTCGTACGACGAGATCGCCCGGGCCGTGGCCGCACCGGTCGGGACGGTCCGAAGTCGGATTCACCGGGGGCGCAAGATGATGCGGGAAGCATTGACATGATCCATCTTGGCGAACTTGCTTCCGCATACCTTGACGGGGAGACCACCGAGCAGGAGGCCGCCAAACTCGTGGCCCACCTGGGTAGCTGTCAGGCTTGTCAACGGGAGATGGAAGACCTCCATGCTGCTCGGTCCCTGCTTCGCTCCCTCCCGGTCCTGGAGATGCCCGAGTCAATCCGGATCGATCTCGGACTCGTGCCAAACGTGGTTCCTCTGGCCAGGCGGCCACTCACCTGGGTGGGTGCAGCCGCGGCAGCCGTCATGATCTTCATCGTGGCGGCGACGGCCACGGCGCCCGACCCCGTCGGGCTTTCACTGCGCGAGGTTTCAATCCAGTACGAACAGCAGACCCTGATCGACGGTGGGGTCCTCCCGGTCGTCGGTGTCGTCCAGGCCGGGGGCGGGCAATGATCGGTCGGTCGCTGGTAATGGTTTTCATGGTTCTGGCTGCGACGGTCGGATCGGCGACGGCGGCGATGGCCAACGAATTGACCGACCGCCTGGGCGACAGTGCGGGCGTTGCCTATTCGGGCGAACAATCGGTCGTATGTAATCAGTCAGATGGGCGGCACTCAGAATTATTCGACGTCGGGCAGAATGACCTCGGGATCACCGTCACCGTCGACCCGGCCGGGACGATCCGGGCTGCGAAAGCCGGTGCCCTTTCGACCGGTCTCGGTTCTCAGTATGAAATCGGGCTATCCGCTGAAGGAGAAGTTCTGGGCCGTCCCGTCGAGGTCATCGAGGTGCTCGACGGTGACACGCTTCGAGTCCGATTGTCGTTCGATGTCGAATCCAGCGTCCTCCTGATGTCTGAAATTTTCAATAGTGACGGTTCGACTTATTGCACGACGCGGTTTATCGAGTTCAATCTTGGAACGCCAGGTCCAGCCCGGGGGGTGTCGACGGTCGATGGCCACGAGCCTGTTGGTGCCGTTCAGGCTGACGATGTTGATCGGACGCTTCCGCTCCAGCTGGCCGGGTTCAAGCGATTGCAGGTGCGGGGCGGGTCTGAATCGGACCTGTCGTCGGCCTTCTACGGTGACGGGTTATTCACGTTTCAGCTCACCAATTCGAGTCGGCCGATCTCGATACCAGAACTGGACGATCAGCCACGGGTAATTATCGAAGGCCACGAGTACCAGCGAATTTTCGAGTTGGGTCGAGCCGTGTACGCATGGCACAGCGACCTCGGTGGGTACGTGCTCGTCGGTGAGTTGCCGGTCGATGTGCAAGTCAGGGTGTTGTCTGAACTCGCTGACCCCGACAGTCGGGGATTCTTCGAGCGACTCTGGGACGGTCTGTTCGGCTAACCGTTAGGACGGTCGGTCAGATGGACAACAGACTTTCGTGGTACGCCGCCATCGAGCGAGCTTCTCTCAGGATTGGCGTAGCAACGATGTCTCGAACAATCCCGTCGGCGTCGAGGACGTACGTTGAACGCATGGCAACGCCGATCGCCTCGTTGAAACATCCGTACGCCTGTGCCACGGCCCCATGCGGCCAGAAGTCCGACAGGATCGGGAAGGAAACGCCGAGTTCGGCCGCCCATCTTGCATTGGACGGCATCGGGTCACAGGTGATGACAACGATATTGGTATCAAGGTCGGTGAGGGAGGAGAGGTTGTCACGTACTTCACACACCTCGTCCTCACAGACAGCTGTGAAGGGGAAAGGAATGAACTTGATCAGGGCCTTTTTACCGAGCAGCGATTCAAGTGATACGAGCGACCGGGTCTGGTCGACCAGTTCAAAGTCCGGTGCTGGGTTCCCAATCTCGGCGGTCGTGTCGGGTCCGATTCTGTTGATTTCTGGTGCGCCGGCGAATGTAGCGATGTTCCTAGAAGTCTGGCAACAAGACCCGGGCGGCCCAGGCGACCTGATCGCTTAGTTCTTCGCCGATCGGGAGGTTGGCTGGCTCTTCCCAGACGCTTTCGAGAGCTTCGGATCCCCACCGCCGGCCGACCTCATCACAGAACTCGACGCCTTCCTGGTGGAGTTCTTCGGTGAGTTCGATGCCGATGAGTCTGGTCAGTAGCTGTTCAGGGATTCCAGGTTCAGATTGTTTGACGCGGTGGGCGGTCTCGATCGCGCCGCGGTCAGGGATCAGGCTGCCCGCCGCAGCCCCCAAGACATGGTCGGCATACCCGCTCACGAACCCGATCGCCGCCCGGGCCTTTGCCTGAGCTTCTGATGTCGAGGTTGGGGAGAGAAAGCCACTGAGGCCATCTGCGTCGGCCATCATCTGCTGGATGTTGTTCGGATCGCTCAGATTTTGCAGCGTCTCCATGAGATGGGATGTGTCGAAGGTGACACCGGCCAGGTGCTCCTCAACCAGGTCGATGACGTATTGCCGTAACCAAGGCCCTGCGAAGGCCGCGTCGTGGATACCGTTTCGCAGGGCCACCCACAATCGGACCTGCCGAGGTTCCAGTTGGTAGTCCGAGGCGAAATCTTCGACGTTGTCGACGATGACATAACGGGCCCCCGCCGGGTTGGCCGGTAGGCCGATATCGAACTGGCCGATCGCCCGGTGTGCAAGGAATCCGATCGTTGACCCGATCTGCATGCCGAGTAGTGCAGGGCCGAGTGGTTTGAGCAACTGACTCATCGGATCCGAACCGCCGCCGAGGTCGTCGTACTGGCTGGCGAGCGGCTCGACGAGGTATGAGAACGCTTGCAGTCGCTGAGTTGCCCAGTCGTGGCGGTCGGTCGGAACGACATCGAGTGAGTCGGGCGCCCGGAGGTGAGTGGCGGCTTGGATCTGAAGTTGGGCGAGTCGGCCCAGTTCGATGTACTCATCAGCCAACCAGGGGTCGATCGGCTCCCGGTCACCGGCTAATTGAACGGCGACCTCCCGGGCCAATTTCCAATTCACCGGGCCCGGCTGGTTGAACAGTTCGATAAGTTGGGAAAAGATGTCATCTGCCATGTGCAATCACGATTCCGGATGGCGGTCAAGGGTCACTTCGATTGCGATCGTTTCGAACTCTCGCAGAATGTCAACTGTGACGTTGTCACCTTCACGATAGGTCCGTAGCAGCGCTACTAGTTCGGCTGTTGACGTAATTTCGTTTGCGTCGATGCCGACGATGACGTCCCCTTCGCGGGCGCCGCCAGCTCGCAGCGGTGAACCGGCGGGTAACGCGAAAACCTCGACACCACCGAGTAAGGAGTCGATGCCTTGCAGTCCCAGGTACCCGTGGGGGACCTGACCACTCGCGATCAGCTCGTCAGCGATGGCGAGGCCGGTCGCTATCGGGATGGCATACCCGGGTCCGTTGACCTCCGCCACGATGGTGAGGACGCCGGCTACCCGTTGGTCAAGGTCGAGAAGAGGTCCGCCGGTCATCTCGGTGGGGAACCCATGATCGAGCTCAATGAGGTCATATAGCCGCCAGGTGTCGTTGATGTTGAGCCTCTGAGCTGTCCCGATCACGGTTGCTCGATCCGAAAAACCCAGAACGGTAGTGACAATCGAGCCGATGGTGAGTGGTTCCTCTGAGGGTTCGCCCATCACAACGAGCGGCGACCCGTCAATCCGAAGTACCGCCAGATTCGTAACAGCATCGGTGCCGACCACGGTCGCCATGTGTCGGTTCTGTTCGTCGTCGATCACATTGATCGACTCGGCGGTCTCGACGACATGAGAGTTGGTGAGAATGTACGTTCCGTCGTTGATGGCGATTCCCGAACCGAATCCGATCTCGTCACTCACGTCGCCAGTGACCTCGATGGTTACCGCGAATGGAGCCGGGACGGCGGCGATGGTGGTTTCCGGAGGCGGCGGGAGTGTCGTAGTTGTAACCGGATTGGCCACCGGGACGGGCGCGCGCAGTTGCGTAAACGCTACTGATGTGCCGATCCCGAGTACCAGGAGAGCGCTCAACCAGCCTGCCCACTTCGGCCAGCGACGGGGTGAACTCGGCTGGCGATGGGTGCTGGCTCCCTGGCCGGGCGGCGGCGTTGGGTCCGGCTCGGACCTCTCTCCGGCTTGGTTGGTGGGCGACGGGGGCGGGGTGTCACCGGACCGACCCGAGAATGGATCGGGCATTGGAAGATCGTCGGACGGCTCATCTGGCATATGATCATTGTATGAACGATGAAACGCTTCGAACCCGTGTTGGTCTTTCTGCCGAGCCACTCGACCCCGCGGCGGTGTACGCCGAGGTGGCTGATGACCGGGCCGGGGCGACCGTTCTGTTCTCCGGGACGGTTCGAAACCATTCACCCGGGAAGAACGACATCGATCGTCTTGAGTACGAAGCCTATGCCGAGCAGGTGGTCGGAAAGATACAGAGGATCGTCGAGGAGGCTCGCCGGGAGTGGGACCTCCTCCATATCGTCGCCGAACACCGAACCGGGGTAGTTGGCGTGCGGGGGGTGTCAGTGCTCGTGGCGGTTTCTTCGGTTCACCGAGGAGAAGCCTTTGACGCGGCGCGTTACATCATTGACGAGCTCAAGAAGCGAGCTCCCATCTGGAAGAAAGAGCACTGGCCGGGGGGAGCCGAATGGGTGGAAGGCGCCTGAGGGAATCGGCTCTAGCCGCGCCAAGCCCGACGTAGAAATTTGACGCTCAACCCTCTGATCGGACAAGTGAGTCGCCTACCATGGCGGGTGCTAGCGATTGACGGAGGAGCCGGGATTGCTTGAAGTCGCGAACTTGGAGGTCGTATATCACGACGTCATTCTCGTGCTGCGCGGCGTTTCATTTCAGGTTCCCGATGGCCAGATCGTGGCTCTCCTCGGCGCCAACGGCGCCGGCAAGACGACCGTCTTGCGAGCAATCTCCGGGCTGCTCGACGTTCACGACGGCGACATCACCAAGGGCGAGATCAGTCTCGACGGCACTCCGATCCACAAGGCATCGGCTGCCGCAATCGTCGGGCGGGGTGTAACACAGGTGTTGGAAGGTCGGCGGGTGTTCGGCGAGTTCACTGTCGAGGAGAACCTCCGGGTCGGGGCCCACACCACCAGGGGTGATCTTTCAGGGCAGATGGATCGGGTTTATGAGTTGTTTCCCATTTTGGCCGATCGGAGGAAATCCACGGCAGGGTACCTCTCGGGTGGCGAGCAACAGATGCTTGCCATGGGCAGGGCGATGATGTCCAACCCTCGCTACCTGATCCTCGATGAGCCCAGCCTGGGCCTCGCACCGATTCTTGTCCAACGAATCCGTGACCTCATCGTCGACATCAACAAACACGGCACCAGCATTCTCCTGGTCGAGCAGAACGCCACGATGGCGCTGTCGATCGCCCAACACGGCTACATCATGGAAACCGGCAAGATCGTCATGGATAAGCCGGCCGCCGAACTCATGAAGGACGAAGACGTCCAGGAGTTCTATCTCGGCCTTCATTCCGGCGGCGAAGAACGAAAGTCGTTCCGGGACGTCAAGCACTACAAACGCCGGAAGCGATGGCTGTCGTGAGCACCCCACTTCTCGTATTCGATGATGTTCGGTTGTCGTTCGCCGGTGTGATCGCCGTGGACGGGGTCAGCTTTGAGGTCAACGAAGGTGAGCTGTTTGCGATCATCGGCCCGAATGGTGCAGGAAAGACGTCGATTTTCAACTGCCTGAACGGGGTCTATCGACCGCAGGAGGGGTCCATTGCCCTCGATGGGACCAGCTTGCTCGCCATGAAACCGGACAAGATCGCCGGACTCGGGGTGGCGCGCATGTTTCAAAACATCGAGCTCTTTTCGAACTTGACCACCCTCGACAATATTCTTCTCGGCCGGAACCTGCATATGCGCGCCGGGATCCTGTCAGCGGCCATCTACGCAGGGAAAGCCAAGCGAGAAGAGACCGTGCATCGCCGACGGGCCGAGGAGATCATCGATTTCTTGGAGATCGCCCAATATCGCAAGAGCCTGGTTGGCATGCTCCCGTACGGCATTCAGAAACGGGTCGAACTCGGTCGAGCCCTGGCGATGGATCCGCGAATCCTGCTCCTCGACGAACCGGTGGCAGGCATGAACCTCGAAGAGACCGAGGACACGGCTCGGTTCATCCTCGACATTCAGGAGGAACTCCAAATCACGATGATTCTCGTTGAGCATGACATGGGCCTCGTGATGGACATCGCCGACCGGGTCATGGTCATCGACTTCGGAAAGAAAATCGCCGAGGGCACCCCTCACGACATCCAGACGAACCCGGATGTCATCCGCGCCTACCTCGGCGAAGAATTCGTTGGGTTGGAGATTGAACAATCTGAGGCGAGCGAAGGGGGACGACTTTGACAGCCACGATTGATCGACCGAGCCGACCGGATGGGTCGATCAGGGTCTCGTCGCTGCCCGGGCGACTTCGTGAATTGGCGAGCCGCCAGCCGGAGAGCATCGCCCTTCGCGAAAAGGAGTTCGGGATCTGGCACGAAACGACCTATGGCGAGTACTGGCACGATGTCCAGGCAGCCGCCATGGCCCTGTGGCAGCTCGGAGTACGTCCAGGAGACAAAGTGGCCGTTCAATCCGAGAATCGGGAAGCCTGGGTGATCACCGACCTCGCCGCCCAGGCGATCCAGGCGGTCTCGGTCGGTCTGTATGCGACGAACCCCACCGCCGAGGTCGCGTATCTGCTCCGCCACTCTGAGTCGAAGGTTCTCATCGCCGAAGATCAGGAGCAGGTCGATAAGGCGCTCGCCGTGCAGGATCTTCCAGACCTCGAGAAGATCGTGTATGTCGAGCCGCGAGGTGTCCGGGACTACACCGATCCGCGACTCATGTCGTGGACCGCGTTTATGGCTGCAGGACGTGCCGCCCTGGGAGAAGACCCGCATCGGGTCAACGGCCTGGTCGACACGATCGACCCAGAATCCACCGCAACCCTCGTCTACACATCGGGAACCACCGGCCCGCCCAAAGGTGCGATGTTGTCGCATCGCAACCTGACGTGGGCCTCGGAATCGGCGGAGGACCTGATCGCCGCAGGTGGGCTTCCCAAAGGTCAGCCGCAGCTGCTTAGCTACCTTCCGCTCTGCCATGTGTTCGGCCGTCTCTATGACGTGTGTGGGGCCCTGGCGATGGGTTCGTGCGTCAATTTCGCCGAGTCGATCGAGACCGTGGTCGCTGATCTCGCCGAGATCCAACCCACCTATTTCCCGGCGCCGCCGCGCATCTGGGAGAAGATGCATGCGTTGGTGAATATCCGGATGTCGGACGCGTCGTTCATCAAGAGGACCCTTTACGCGGTGTTTTTGAAAGTTGGCATGAGGAACGCCGAGCGTCTCCTCGCCACCGGCTCACGGGGGTTTGTTGGGGAGATTCTGCACAAGACTGGTTACGTACTCGTATACCGGTCGTTGCAGCGCAAGCTTGGCATGCAGCGGTGCCGCCAGGCCACCAGCGGGGCTGCCCCGATCGCTCCAGAGGTGATCAAGTTCTTCCTCGCCATCGGCATCCCGCTCTACGAAGGATGGGGCATGACCGAGACGACTGCCCTGGGTACGGGAAACCTCCCGGGCAGCGCCCGACTGGGGACGATCGGCAAAGCTGTCAATGAGGACGTCCTAATCCGATTGGAAGATGACGGTGAGATTCTTATCAAATCACCGGGCATCTTTCAGGGCTATTTCAAGAATCCCGGGGCTACCGCAGAGACGATCGACGCGGACGGGTGGATGCACACCGGTGATGTCGGAGAATGGGACGGCGACTTTCTCCGGATCATCGATCGCAAGAAGGACATCATTATTACTGCCGGAGGCAAGAACGTGTCCCCGTCCGAGATCGAAAACCAGCTCAAGGTGTCACCATTCATCAAAGAAGCCATGGTGATTGGTGATCGAAGGAAGTATCTCACCGCCCTCATCGGTATCGAACTCGACACGACCTCGAACTGGGCCCAACGTAAAGGCATCACGTTCACCACCTATCGGGACCTTTCCGAAAAGTCGGAGGTGATCGCGCTCATCCAGAAACAGGTCGATGCCGCCAACGAGCATTTCGCCAGGGTGGAGACCGTCAAGCGGTTCGTGCTCATTCCCAAGGAACTCGATCACGAAGAGGGAGAACTGACCGCCACTCAAAAGCTGAAGCGGAAAGTACTCGAGGATCGATTCTCAGACCTGATTGAGCAGATGTACTGATGACGACCTTTCTCCAGGCGACCATTGCCGGACTGTCGTTGGCGTCGATCTATGCGCTGTTGGCTCTCGGGTTTGTGATCATCTACAAGGCGATGCAAGTGGTGAGTTTTGCCCACCCCGCCGTGATGCTCTTCGGCGCCTACATGGTTTCATGGTTTGCAGTCGACTTGGGGGTGCCGTTCGTCCTGGCGGTGGTACTCGGCGCTCTGGCCACAGCTCTGCTCGGCTATCTCTCAGAACGAATCGCCATCCGACCCATGATCGGGAAACCGCTCTTCTCGATCGCCATCGTGACCATCGGATTGGATGTTGTCATCCGAACCCCGATCAACAACCTCATTGGCCTTGATATCAGGGGCGTAGGTTCTCCCTGGGGTTTCAACTCGTGGACTGTGGGTGGTGCCAACTTGCCGCACCGGAGTGTCGCGATGATCGTCACGGCTCTCGTCATTACCTTGCTTCTCTTTCTCTTCTTCAGGTACACCCGGGTTGGACTGGCCATGAGGGCGACGGCGATGGACCAGGAAGTTGCCCTGGCCCAAGGGATCAACGTCGGTCGGATCTTTGCGCTTGCCTGGATGATGGCCGGCGCCATGGCCGCCGTGGCTGGCATGTTCGCAGCGTCCGACCTGGCCGGTTTATCGGCGTCCACCTATATCGTTGGCATCAAGGCGTTGCCAGCCATTGTCGTGGGTGGGCTCGACTCCATCAACGGGGCGGTCGTTGGTGCCCTGGTGGTTGGCCTGGCCGAGGCATACACCGCCACCTACCAGAGCAGCGCGGCGCCCTGGCTGGGCAGCAATTTCAGCCAGGTGGTCCCGTACGTGGTGCTGTTGGCGGTGCTCCTTATCCGACCATACGGTCTGTTCGGGTCGGCAGAGGTCGAACGCGTATGAGAGGGCGACCGGCGCTGTTCACCCGGTACGAGTCAGACTCGGCCATGCTCCCAACCACGACACAGCGGGTCTGGCTGCTCGTCGGTCTCCTGGTCGTCGCCGGAGCCGCAGTGTGGCTGCCCCGGGATTGGTTGATCCTCATCGCTACCGCGTTTATTGCTTCGGTCGGGGTGATCGGACTCAACCTGGTGACCGGCTATGCAGGTCAGGTCTCGCTCGGCCATGCCTTCTTCCTTGGTGTCGGGGCATATGCCGGGGCAGCGTTTGGTGGTGAAGCGACCGACAAGCTGGTCGGGTTCGGACTCGACGTTGTCCTGTGGATCCCACTCGCCGGTCTGGTCGCGGCGGTCATCGGGGCCGCCATCGCCCCGATTGCGGTTCGGCTGCGGGGACTGTATCTCGCCTTCTTGACGCTCGGCCTCGTGTTCCTCGGGGAACATGTTTTCCGTGAGTGGGAGTCCGTGACCGGCGGACCCGGCATCGGCCGAAAGCCAGGAGTTCTCAGGTTGGCGGGATGGCGGTTCGATCTCGATGGTGAGATTGCCGGGTACGCGGTTACTCGCGAACAACAGATCTACTGGTTGGCATTGATCGTCTTGATCATCATGGCGTTCGCAGCCAAGAACATTGTTCGGTCGCGGATTGGGCGGGCATTCGCCGCCATTCGCGATCGTGATATCGCTGCCGAAGTAATGGGCATCGACCTCACCCGCTACAAAGTGCTCGCCTTTGCGGTCTCGTCGTTTTATGCGGGGGTGGCGGGATCGATGCTCTTTACGGTGACGGGTTTCGTGAATACGAACTCGTTCAATCTTCTGTTGTCGTTCGCCTACATCGCCATGGTGGTCATTGGTGGGGCGGCCAGCATCACTGGCTCGATCATGGGCGCCACCTTCTTGACGTTGCTCCCGAGGTTGATCGATGGAGCGGGGGGCGTTTTACCCTTTCTCAAGGTGAGCTCGCAGGGGTTACTCAGCACGTCCCAACTCGAACGGATCGTGTTCGGGGCGCTTATCATTGGTTTTCTTATCTTTGAGCCGCGTGGGCTCAACGGGATATGGATGCGGATACGGAATTACTGGAAGGCCTGGCCATTCAGCTACTAGCTCATCAGAATGCTTCCGACCCCCGGTCGGCAGAACCCAATGGAGGAGACATATGAGATCCAGCAATCGAAAGGCCCTGGCATGGGTGGCGGTACTGTCGCTCGTCATGGCTGCGTGCGCGCAGGAGGCGGAGACAACGACTACCGCCGCTCCTGCTACCACAGTAACGACGGCAGCGCCAACCCCGGATACCACCGAGGCAACGCCCGACACAACGATGCCAGACATGACGATCGCCACCGACATCGGGGTGACCGAAGAGCCATGTCCGGGCGGTAATCCGGATCGCGGGTGCATCTATCTCGGTGTCTTGACGGACGAGTCCGGACCATTCCAGGCGGCGGCTCCGGCCCTTTACGGGGGTCAGCAGCTGTTCTGGGCAACGGTGAATGCCGGTGACGGTATTGGTGGGGCTTACGACGTTGCGCTTCCGGAAGAACTGAAGAAGGACACGGCCTATCAGCCGGACAAGTTCGTGGCCGACTACAACCAGATCGCTGGAGAGGTAGCCGCCGTTGCCCAGTCGCTCGGGACGTCGCAGTCCATTGCGGCGATGGCCGATTATGAGCGCGACCATACGGTCGCCGCTCCGATGTCGTGGTGGTCAGGCTGGTCGTTCGAAGACAACATCATTGAGTTCGGAACCAACTACTGCTTCGAGGCGATGAACGCCATCGACTGGGCAGCTGGAGCCTTCCCTGCGCAAAGTCGTGAGCTGACGACGATCGGAATCCTGGCTATTCCCAATGACTACGGTGCCGACTATTCGGCCGGGGTCAAGCTCGCTGCCGAGGCGAATGGCATCGAGATCGCCTGGGAGCAGGCCGTGATCCCGGCGTCGGCCGGTGGCGATGCCACCCAAACCGAAGCCGTAGCCAAGATTGTTGGTGACCCAACAGACCTGGTCATTCTCGTGGTTGGTCCAAGTGAGACCGCAGCCATCGTTGGTGGGGCTGCCGCCCAGATGGGTGCAACGGTTCCGCTGTTCATCGGGGCTGCTCCATCCTGGAACTCGGCGTTGCTGGCTTCGCCAGCCGCCCCGGCTTTCCAGGCGGGCATCTTCTTCCAGTCCTCGTTTGTTCCTGGTTGGGACACGGATTCGGTCGGTCATGGCAAGATGCGTGCGGCCGTTGATTCCATCGGCCAGCCACCCAACGACTTCTGGATCTCAGGTTGGGTCTCGCAGTACGGACTCAAGGCTGCCCTTGAGGGTGCGTACGCGGCTGGTGACTTGACCAAAGCCGGTATCGAAGCAGCCGCCTGGTCGCTCGAAACGGTTGACTACGAGGGCATGATGCCGGAACGCTCGTTCGCTGGTGACGCCAACGACATCACCCCGCGCGAAGCGGTGATCGGTGCTTACTCGGCCGATGCTTCGACGGGCATCGCCACGATTCAGGAATTCTTCGTGGGCCCGACGGCTTCCGCCTACGAGTTCACGGCGGCTTGCGGCGGTTAGTCAAACGGACAGACGAACATCAATAGGTAAATAGAGAGAGGGGCTGGCGCACGGCAGCCCCTCTCTTTGTCTCCGATGCCAACCGAAGCGGGCTAGTTCTTTTCTCCGACCAGCTTCCATATGCCTGGTAGCATCGTGCCGCCGGCGGCGACCTTGATGAGGTCGCCGACCACAAACGGTGTGAATCCCCACTCAAGACCCTGGGCGAGATCGACGTCGAGCGAGAACATGAGCCAGCTGACTCCGAAGAGGTAGATGACGACCGACCCGGCCAGGATGGCAGGGATCGCCGTGAGGACATGACGATCCTGACGGGTCTCGGCCAACTTGCCGATCAGCCAGGCGGCCACCACGAATCCAACCAGGTAGCCGGCAGTTGAGCCCGTGGCAGTTTCCCAACCGGAGCCGCCGCCGGCATAAAACGGAAGGCCTACCGCTCCAAGGATCCAGTACAAGAGCATGCTGGCCGCCCCGTTTCGGCTTCCCAGTGCGGCTCCCGCCAGCACCACTCCCAGCGTCTGGCCGGTGATGGGAACGGGTGTGAATCCCAGCGGGATCTCCCACTGCGCCAGGAAGGCAGTGGCGAATGCGAACCCGATTATGGACGCCACCGCGACAATCTTCGAGCGGGGTAGAACCCGGGTTCCGAGAACGGCGGGATGAGCGAGCATGCGGTTTTCCTCCTGTGATGTGCAACATTGGACCGGGTAGGCGTCATTCACGTTACCCGGCCGAAAACGGCCGGGTCGACACCGGCAGCTTGTCGGGGCGTAGGTGCTTGACGTTCGTATCGATTCACAGGTATATTCCCCCCACTGACAACGAAGTCGGTTCGAGCGGTCTCCAGGACAACTCGGCCACAAAATCGTCGAGCCGTCCCCCCGGGACATTGGCGCATGTTCATCTTTTGCTAGGTGCGCTGGCTTTTGCTAAGCTGCCTATTCGCTTGTCGTCTCACAACCCCTTTTCGAGGAGGAACGCCGTTGGTCTCGCGCGTCGCTGAACGTTTATCGTTCGCAAAGATCCCTGAAGTACTACCCCTGCCTGATCTATTAGCCGTTCAGCACGAATCATTCCGATGGTTTCTTGAGGAAGGTCTTCAGGAGATCTTCGACGAAATTTCGCCGATTGAAGATTTCACCGGCAGCCTCGCCCTCGAACTCGTAGACCATCGTTTCGGCGATCCATCTCGCACCATTGAAGAGGCCAAGGAACGCGACGAGAACTATTCGCGCCCGCTTCATGTGACGGCCCGCTTTGTCAACAAGGAAACCGGCGAGATCAAGGAACAGCAAGTCTTCCTTGGCGATTTCCCGATGATGACCGACAACGGTGTCTTCATCATCAACGGCACCGAACGAGTCGTTGTGTCCCAGTTGGTGCGTTCGCCTGGCGTCTACTTCGATGTCACTCGCGACAAAACCTCTGACGCACTGATCTACGCATCCAAGGTCATCCCCGGCCGGGGAGCCTGGTTGGAGTTCGACACCGACAAGCGTGGAACGATCGGCGTCCGGGTTGACCGCAAACGCCGCCAGTACATCACCGGCTTCCTCAAGGCTCTTGGTATCGCCGAGACCGACGAAGAGATCCTCGGATTGTTCAGGGGTGCCCCGGCGATTCAGGCCACCATTGACAAGGACCCAGCCCAGTCCAAAGAGGAAGCTCTCCTCGATCTGTACCGAAAGCTGCGTCCTGGTGAGCCAACCACGGTCGACTCGGCCCGCGGGTTGATCCAGACGTTGTTCCGCAACACGAAGCGCTACGACCTCACCAGGGTCGGTCGCTACAAGGTGAACACCCGGTTTGGCCACGAGGTCCCGGAGAACTATCGCCTGGAGGGCCAGCAACTGCTCTCCGACGATGACATCCTTGACACCATTCGATATCTCGTTGCCCTTCACGCCGGCGACGCCATGTATATGACAAGTGCCGGGGTGGAAGTCCCGGTCCAGACCGATGACATCGACCACTTCGGTAACCGCCGTATTCGTACGGTCGGCGAACTCATCCAGAACCAGATTCGGGTCGGCTTGACTCGATTGGAGCGGGTGGTTCGGGAGCGGATGACGACGCAGGATCCTGAGGCGATCACGCCGCAGTCCCTCATCAACATCCGGCCGGTCACGGCGGCCATCAAGGAGTTCTTCGGAACCAGCCAGTTGAGCCAGTTCATGGACCAACCGAACCCCCTCGCCGGTCTCACCCATCGTCGTCGTCTTTCGGCGCTCGGCCCTGGCGGTCTGTCACGTGAGCGGGCCGGGTTTGAGGTCCGTGACGTCCATCCGTCTCATTACGGTCGTATGTGCCCGATTGAAACGCCGGAAGGACCCAACATTGGCCTGATCGGTTCTCTATCGTCCTACGCCAGAGTGAACCGGTTTGGATTCATTGAAACGCCTTACCGTAAGGTCGAAATGGGAACGGTGACCACGAAGGTCGATTACCTCACGGCCACCGAGGAAGAGCGATACGTCATCGCTCAGGCCAACGCACCACTGACCGACAAGTTCGCCTTTGCGAATGAGCGTGTTCTGGTCCGTCGTGCTGGCGGCGAGGTCGACTACGTCTTGGCCGAGAACGTCGATTACATGGACGTATCTCCGAAGCAGATGGTTTCGGTTTCCACGGCTCTCATTCCGTTCCTTGAGCACGACGATGCCAACCGGGCCTTGATGGGTTCGAACATGCAGCGTCAGGCGGTTCCACTCCTTCGGGCCGATGCCCCATTGATCGGCACCGGCGTTGAACAGCGGGCTGCCCAGGATTCGGGCGACATGATCGTTTCGCCGGTTGATGGAGAAGTCGTTGAGATCACCGGTGACGAAATCGTCGTCAAGGAAACAGGGACCAACAAAAAGCACACCTTCCCTCTGAAGAAGTTCGAGCGCTCCAACCAGGGCACCTGCGTCAACCAGAAGCCTCTCGCCAAAGAAGGCGACAAGATCACGGTCGGCACCGTTCTGGCCGATGGCCCTTCGACCGATCAGGGCGAACTCGCGCTGGGACGTAACCTGCTTGTAGCGTTCATGCCATGGAAGGGCTACAACTACGAAGACGCCATCATCTTGAGCGAACGTCTGGTCAAAGACGATGTCCTCACCTCGATTCACATCGAGGAGCATGAGGTCGACGCCAGGGACACGAAACTGGGCGCCGAGGAAATCACCCGTGACATTCCGAACGTTGCCGAAGAGGCCCTCATGGACCTTGACGAAAACGGGATCATCCGGGTCGGGGCCGAAGTCGGTCCTGGCGACTATCTGGTCGGCAAGGTCACTCCCAAAGGCGAGACCGAGCTCACGCCTGAAGAGCGTCTCCTGCGAGCTATTTTCGGTGAGAAGGCTCGGGAAGTTCGTGACACATCACTGAAGGTGCCTCACGGTGAAGCCGGCAAGGTCATCGACGTGAAGGTCTTCAAACGCGACGAGGGTTACGACTTGCCTCCCGGGGTCAACGAACTGGTCCGGGTGTACGTCGCCAGCCAGCGCAAGATCTCCGAAGGAGACAAGCTGGCCGGTCGCCACGGCAACAAGGGCGTTATCTCCAAGATCTTGCCTGAAGAAGACATGCCGTTCATGGAAGACGGGACACCGGTCGACATCATTTTGTCGCCGCTCGGTGTGCCGTCCCGAATGAACCTGGGTCAGGTCCTTGAGACGCACCTTGGTTGGGCGGCTGCCGTCGGTTGGGAACCACTCGAAAAGTACATGGACTTCAGTCCTGCCAAGGATGGCGCCGGGCCGTGGACCAAGATTGCGACTCCCGTCTTCGACGGGGCCCGCGAAGGTGAAATTGCCGAGGTCCTGAGCCATTCGAAGGTCAATCGTGACGGTACCCAGCTCATCGGTGAGTCCGGCAAGGCGATGTTGTTCGACGGTCGGACCGGCGAGCAATTCGACACGCCGATCACCGTTGGATACATCTATATCCTCAAGCTGGTCCATCTGGTTGATGAGAAGATTCACGCTCGTTCAACTGGCCCGTACTCGATGATCACCCAGCAGCCGCTCGGTGGTAAAGCACAGTTCGGTGGCCAGAGATTCGGTGAGATGGAAGTGTGGGCCCTCGAAGCATATGGCGCTGCCTATGCGTTGCAGGAAGTACTCACCATCAAATCCGATGATGTGCAGGGCCGTGTCAAGGTCTACGAGGCCATCGTCAAAGGGGAGAACATCCCCGAACCCGGTATACCGGAGTCATTCAAGGTGCTGATCAAAGAAATGCAGAGTCTCTGCTTGAACGTGGAGATGCTCTCGGCCGGTGAGGAAGTGCAGCTTCGTGAACTCGATGAAGACGCGTTCCGCACCGCCGAGTCACTCGGCATTGATCTGTCCCGTCCCGAACGACGCGAGTCATAGCGAGCGCTGGAGGAAACATGCGACAGTTTTTTGATGAGCTAAAGATCAGCCTCGCCACCAGCGAACAGATTCGTTCGTGGTCCTACGGTGAAGTGAAGAAGCCGGAAACCATCAACTATCGGACACTGAAGCCCGAGAAGGATGGTCTCTTCGACGAGCGTATTTTCGGTCCCCAAAAGGACTGGGAGTGCTACTGCGGTAAGTACAAGCGAATCCGTTACAAGGGCATCATCTGTGAGCGTTGTGGCGTTGAAGTCACGCGCGCCAAGGTGCGTCGTGAGCGGATGGGTCACATCGAACTTGCCGCCCCGGTCACCCACATCTGGTTCTTCAAGGGTGTCCCGAGTCGACTCGGCTACCTCCTCGATATGTCTCCGAAAGAGTTGGAGAAGGTTATTTACTTCGCCGCCTACCTGGTGACAGACGTCGACGACGACCGTCGTCACACTGACCTTCCAGAGTTGGAAGAGACGATGACCGCCGAGCTTCAGGTGGTGCGCGAAGAATTCGAGGATTGGCAAGCTGATCGTCTTGAGCGCCTTGAGGCCGAACTCTCTCAAATGGAAGAGGGTGGCGCCAAGCCACAGGAAATCTCAGCTCGTCGCCGCGAGGTGGAGAAGGAAATCAAGGAACGTCACGAACGCTCCGAGATGGAAGTCGACCTCGTGAAAGAGGCTTTCGATCGGTTCTCCGGCATGAAGCGCAAGACGCTCATCGAGTCCGAACAGCTGTGGCGTGAGATCATCGACCGTTACTCCGACTACTTCACCGGTGGAATGGGCGCAGAAGCCGTCAAGGACCTCCTGGGCCGGATCGATCTCGATGCCGAGATGGAAATGCTCGAGGAGAACCTGACAGCCAACTCGGCGCAGAAGCGTCAGCGGGCCACCCAGCGGATGAAGGTCGTCAAGCCATTCTGGGAAGGAAAGAACCACCCACAGTCGCTGGTTCTCGAAACCGTCCCGGTCATTCCGCCGGACCTGCGTCCGATGGTCCAGCTCGACGGTGGCCGGTTTGCCACCTCCGACCTCAATGACCTCTATCGACGCGTGATCAACCGGAACAACCGACTCAAGCGATTGCTTGATCTCGGCGCTCCGGAGATCATCGTCAACAACGAAAAACGAATGCTTCAAGAAGCGGTTGACGCACTGTTTGACAATGGCCGTCGTGGCCGCGCCGTTACGGGTCCGGGTAACCGGCCCCTCAAGTCGCTGTCCGACATGCTCAAAGGCAAGCAGGGTCGTTTCCGTCAGAACTTGCTCGGAAAGCGCGTCGACTATTCGGGCCGTTCGGTCATCGTGGTCGGTCCCTATCTGAAGCTCAATCAGTGTGGTCTTCCCAAGATTATGGCGCTTGAGCTTTTCAAGCCGTTCGTGATGAAGCGTCTGGTCGAACTCGACCTGGCGCAGAACATCAAGTCGGCCAAGCGCATGGTCGAGCGCCGGCGTTCGCAGGTGTGGGATGTGCTCGCCGAGGTCATCCAGGAGCATCCAGTGCTTCTGAACCGTGCCCCGACGTTGCACAGGCTTGGTATCCAAGCGTTCGAACCGATCCTGGTCGAGGGCAAGGCGATCCAGATTCACCCGCTGGTTTGTGAAGCGTTCAACGCCGACTTCGACGGCGACCAGATGGCTGTTCATTTGCCACTGTCTGCCGAGGCTCAGGCCGAAGCGCGTGTGCTCATGATGTCGACTCAGAATGTCCTCTCACCAGCCTCGGGTATGCCGATCGTGACCCCGTCACAGGACATGGTCATCGGAGTGTTCTATCTGGCTGAGAAAGTGGAAGATGGACTCGGTAAGGGCCTGAGCTTTTCCTCGGTCGATGAAGCGGTAATGGCCTATGAGATGGGGGCCATCGGTCTGCATGTTCCGGTCAATATCCGGCTCGGTGTCAACTTGGTCGGTTCGCCAGAACGTCATGCGTCATTCAAGGATGTCTTGAGTGGCCTGGTGACAGAAGCCCCGATCGATGGGACCAAGGCGTATGAGACCACCGTCGGACGGGCGATCCTGAACCGGGTTTTCCCTGAGGACTTCCCGTTCATCGACTCGACCGTCTACAAGGCCGATATCCGCAAGATCATCGAAGAGATCATCGACGTCTACCCGCGTTCGGTGGTTCAGGTGACCCTTGACGGTATCAAGGAGATCGGGTTTGAATACGCCACTCGTTCCGGTCTGACCATCGGACTCGAAGACGTCAAGACGCCGTCCAACAAGGCGGAGATTCTTGAGTCGTTCGAAGCCAGTGCAGAGAAGGTTGAAGGTCTCTTCCAGAAGGGCGTCATTACCGATGACGAGCGCCGCCAGGAACTGATCGACATCTGGACCGAAGCCACCGACCGGGTCAAGGACTCCATGGAAATCACCATGAAGGCCGACCCGTTCAACCCCATCGAGATGATGGTTCGCTCGGGTGCCCGAGGCAACATCATGCAGGTACGTCAGATCGCCGGTATGCGTGGCCTGGTGGCCAACCCCAAGGGTGACATTATCCCGCGGCCGATTATCTCCAACTTCCGTGAGGGTTTGTCCGTTCTCGAGTACTTCATCTCGACGCATGGCGCCCGCAAGGGACTAGCCGATACCGCTCTACGAACCGCCGACTCGGGTTACTTGACCCGTCGTTTGGTCGACGTGTCGCAGGAGCAGATCGTGCGCATGGACGACTGTGAGACCGATCGTGGTATCAAGTTCATCATCCGTGATGCGAATGGCGAGTCCATCCGTAACCTGCGGAGCCGGGCCTACGGCCGGGTATTGGCCGACGATGTCAAGGTCGAGCGCAAGCTGGTCGAAACCCGTGAGGGCGTGAAGCTCAAGGCCGGTGTCGTGCTGGACCGCAAGGCATTGCTGACACTCGCCGATGAAGCCGACGTGCACGAGATCAGGGTTCGTTCCGTACTCACCTGCGACGCCGAGTATGGCGTCTGCAAGGTTTGTTACGGCCGTTCGCTGGCGACGGGCCTGGAGGTCGAGTCGGGTGAAGCGGTCGGCATCATGGCTGCCCAGTCCATCGGTGAGCCGGGAACCCAGCTGACGATGCGTACCTTCCACACCGGTGGTGTGGCTGGTGACGACATTACCCATGGTCTTCCCCGGGTCGTCGAACTCTTCGAAGCTCGTACGCCGAAAGGTAAAGCGGTCCTGGCTGAGGTCGGGGGAACCGTTGCCGTCGTTGACAGCGATGACGGTCGCAAGATCGTGATTTCTGCATCCGAAGGCGACTTCGAGTATCCGATCTCTCGACGAGCACGCCTCCGGGTTTCCGGCGGTGACGTCATCAAGCCAGGTACTCCGCTTACGGAAGGTCCGTTGGACCCGAAAGAGGTTCTTGAGATCCAGGGAGTCCGGGCTGCCCAGCAGTACCTGGTCGACCAGGTGCAAGAGGTGTACCGGTCCCAGGGCGTGGACATCCACGACAAGCACATCGAGATGATTGTTCGTCAGATGCTGCGTCGGGTGAGGATCGTTTCTTCGAACGATTCCGATTTCCTGCCGGCCGGACTGATCGATGAGCGGGTCTTCAGGGACATCAACCGTGAGTTGGTGGCCGAGGGCAAGCGTCCCGCCGAGGGTCGTCCCGAGTTGATGGGAATCACCAAGGCGTCTCTGGCAACCGATTCATGGCTGTCAGCGGCATCGTTCCAGGAGACCACCCGGGTGTTGACGGAAGCGGCTCTGTCGAGCAAATCCGACTACATGCGGGGACTCAAAGAGAACGTCATTATCGGCAAGCTGATCCCGGCCGGTACCGGTGCCACCGAGTACCAGTCGATTCGACCATCGTTGCCGGATGCAGATCCGATCGCCGCGCTTGGTATCTTCGGAGAATTACCGGATAGCGATGATGAGCAGTTACCGGCCAACCCGGCCGAGTGGCTTGCCAGCCTCGGTACCAAAGCCGACGAAGAAGAGTAAGCGAGCCAACTTAGTGGATCAGGGCCCCGCTTCGGCGGGGCCCTGATTTGTTGACCCGTTCCTGGGGCCCCAGCTCCCGTTTTCGGGCGTAGGAACCCAGGGTTCAACCCTGGGTTCGATCTCAGGAGACGGTGTGGCCGTCTTTGAAGACGTGCCAGGCGAGGTTGTTGCCGGGTCTCGCTACGAGGTGGTTGGCGCGCGGGGCATCGAGGACGACAAAGTCGCCAACCGCCCCCCGACCGAGCCAGCCCTTTTCCGGTTCCTGCAACGCCAGGGCACCGCCCCGGGTGGCCGACCACACAGCCTGGGCCGGAGTAAGGCCCATCTCAACACTGGCGAGGGCCACCACGAACTGCATGGACTCGACGGCGGCGCTTTCCGGGCCGCAGTCGGTGCCAAGCGCTACGGTAACACCCGACTCCCACAACATCCTGGCCGGGGCATGGCCCGATCGAATACCAAATGATGAACCCGGCAAAAGAACGGCCACGGTGCCTGACTCAGCGAGCCGGCCGGCCTCGGAGCGGGTCACGTGATCAAGATGATCGGCGCTCACTGCCCGCGCCGATACGGCAACCATGACGCTTTCGTCAGCCCCGAACCGCTGAGCGTGAACCCGGGCGGGTAGACCGTGAGAAGCGGCTGCGTCGAGAATCACCTGGGCCTCCTCAGGTGAAAAACCTGTCTCGTCGCAGTAGACGTCACAGTAGGTGGCCAGGGGGGCGCAGATGGCAAGTGTCTCTTCGGTGATCGTCTGGATATGGTCGGACCGCCCCACATGGCTCGGGATCCCTCGAAAGAAAAGTGTGGGCACAACGTCGATGAGGTGCTGATCGGCCACCCGGTTGAGCACCTCCAAGAGCCTGCGTTCGCCGATCGTCGTCATACCAAAGCCGGACTTGACCTCGACCGTGGTGGTCCCCATGCGCAACATCCGTTCCAGCCGGTCGCTGGTCTCACGAAGAAGGTGGTCGTCACTGGTGGCGCTCGTGGCCCTGACAATGGCGCCGAGATCTGTCATGGGGGGGTCGGCGAACATGGCCAACTGGTCGGCGTAGTCATCGGCTGTGTCACCACCGAAAATGGCGTGGGTGTGGGCGTCGACAAATCCGGGGATGACCGCCCGTCCCTCCACGTCGAGCGTCGGCAAGTCACGCCAGCGTTCAGGGACAGAGTCTGCCGGTCCCGCCCAGGCGACCACCCCATGGACCACGGCTAGCGCGGCGTGTTCGAGGACCCCGAGTAATCCGGGCACGAGCGGGTCGTTGGTTACGAGTTCGCCGATGCCAGAGACGAGGACCCCGCCGGCGAACTCTTCCTTTGTGATGTCACCGAACAAGACCACACACTCATTGCACACGCCTACCCGATCGGGTCCCGCCACGATCTGGCGGACTTCGGATTCAGATTTTCCGCAGAAACTGCATGATGATCGAGGCATGTGACCCTTGTCAGGATAGGCAGGGCGGGATGTGGATATTGGCGAAGGTGCTCTACCGGAGGGTGAGGCGAGGCAGGAAGTAGTGAATCAACGGGCCGATCGAGAACGCGAACACGATCGTACCAACGCCGAAAGTGCCCCCGAGGATGATGCCCATTATGAGCACGGCCACTTCGAGCAGGGACCGAACCAACCGGATTGAGGGGCCACGCTTGGCAATGCCGGTCATCAAGCCGTCGCGTGGTCCCGGTCCGAGATTTGCCCCGATGTACAGGCCGGAGGTTACCCCGATCGCCAGGACACCTCCCAACAGAAACACCCAGGCTGTAGTGAGCGTGTCAGCGACGGGAACCCGGCCAATCGTCAGATCGATCATGGTGCCGATGATGAGGGCATTGAGAATTGTTCCAATTCCAAATGGTTGGCGGAGCGGAATCCACGGGATCATCACGACCAGACCAACCAGGATTGACCAGAGACCGATGGTGCCGCCCAGGTGTTTGGCGAGGCCCTGATGAAGGACGTCCCAGGGAGGCACTCCCAGACCCGACTGGTTCATGAGGCCGATCCCGATACCATAGATCGACAGACCGACCAGCAGGCGGAGCAACCGAACCGTCATCCTGGGCTGGGCGAGGGAAATGAACATCGGCCGGGACGGTAGCAGTGCCTGGTCGCCCGGCAGTCGCCTGCCAGGGCGGCGGACGATATGTCAGTACAGCGGCCGATAGAGCAACAACGGATCGTTTGGATCCGGTGCACCGCATGCCACCCAACCTGACTTGCCATCGAGCTTGATGTCACGTAGTCGATCACAACTCAGGCATCGATCCACCGAGACTCGACCGTCGTACGGGCAGTCGACATGACTACCGTCAACCCGTCGGCGAGAACGGCCATCGTGTGTGAATACCGACCAGACGCTCTGCAACGTGCCGGGCATTATGTCCTTTCTCACTTAGATTCTCGCTCATGGAGGCGCCATCCGGTAGGTCCGAATGGCCTAGCTCTCAATGAGGACGGAGTCCCGGGTTGACCGGAAACGTCAGATGGGCGTACACTTCGCAAACGGTCGGTCGGATTTCGTTCGACTTGGCAGGTGCTGCCGTTTTGGCGCCAGCACCTGGTGGCCATATACTGGCGACTCAGGTTTTTGAAACCTGCCCTCGTATGTCCCTCCTTGGAATACATGGTGGGTGTGGTAGGTCTTGAAAAGGTCCGTTCCAACGGACCGCTATACGCGTAAGCCTCGATTCAGGGGCCTTTGATAAGGGAGCAGAATGCCGACGATTAACCAGTTGGTTCGACAGGGCCGACAGGCAAAGTCGAAGAAGGAAAAGACGCCGGGCCTCAAAGGGGCACCGCAGCGTCGCGGGGTATGCACGCGTGTATACGCCGTCACCCCCAAGAAGCCGAACTCCGCCATTCGTAAGGTTTGCCGTGTGCGCCTCACCTCGGGCGTCGAAGTAACCGCCTATATCCCCGGCGAAGGTCACAACCTCCAGGAGCACAGCATCGTCCTGGTTCGTGGTGGTCGTGTAAAGGACCTTCCTGGTGTTCGCTACAAAGTCATTCGTGGTGCCCTCGATACCGGTTCGGTTCAAGGCCGCAAGCAAGCCCGTTCCCGCTATGGAACGAAGAAGGGTTAACCATGGCACGTCGCGGACCCGCCCAGAAACGTCATATCGAACCAGATCCCGTCTACGGCTCGTTGGCCGTCAGTCAGCTTACGAACAAGGTCTTGCTGGCCGGTAAGAAAGAAACCGCACGAGCCATCGTGTACACGGCGCTTGAAACTGTTGAGCGACGCTCGGGGCAAGACCCCAGTGTGGTGCTCAAACGAGCCATCGACAATCTGAAGCCGCACCTCGAGGTTCGCTCACGTCGTGTCGGTGGATCCACCTACCAGGTGCCGGTTGAGGTTCCCCCCCGTCGCGCCAACACGCTGGCCATTCGCTGGCTCGTCGACTATTCCCGTCGACGAAAAGAAAAAACCATGTCTGAGCGCCTTGCAAACGAAATCATGGACGCCAGCAACCGGACGGGTTCTGCGATGAAGCGCCGTGAAGACATCCACAAGATGGCTGAATCCAACAAGGCATTTGCCCACTACCGCTGGTAGTGGGCATTACCGCTGGTAGCAGCCGCTACCGCTGGTAGGGCCCCTACCGCTGGTAGCCAGACCCCCGGCAAGGCCCGGTTGTCTAACGAGAAAGAATCCGCGATCTCCGGCCTGGTCGGCGGTCATTGACAACGAAGGACATATCGTGGCAACGCGCAGCGAACCACTGAACAAGATCCGCAATATCGGCATCATGGCTCACATCGATGCCGGTAAAACGACGCTCACCGAACGTATTCTCTATTACACCGGCCGTACCTACAAGATCGGCGAGGTCCACGATGGCGGTGCCACCATGGACTGGATGGAGCAGGAGCAAGAACGCGGTATCACCATCACTTCGGCGGCCACGACCTGCAAGTGGGATGGCCACACGATCAACATCATCGACACGCCCGGTCACGTGGACTTCACCGTTGAGGTGGAGCGTTCGTTGCGGGTGCTCGATGGGGCGGTTGCCGTTTTTGATGGGGTCGCCGGTGTAGAGCCACAGTCTGAGACCGTCTGGCGCCAGGCCGACAAATACAACGTGCCGCGCATGTGCTTCATCAACAAACTCGACCGCACCGGTGCCGACTTCTTCGCCGGCGTCGACTCGATCCGCGAGCGCCTCGGAGCCCAGCCAGTCGTCATGCAGCTTCCCATCGGAAAGGAAGCTGGCTTCCATGGCATCGTCGACCTGGTCACGATGGAAGCCCATTTTTGGCTTGATGACGACGGCAAGGAATATACGACCGGTCCAATACCCGATGATATGGCTGCCCAGGCGGCCGAATATCGTCACCTGCTGCTCGAAGCGGTCGCCGAGACCAATGAAACTCTTTTGGACAAATACCTTGAAGACCCTGAGTCACTGACGACCGATGAGATTCACGCGGCGGTTCGCCATGCAGTTATCGAGCAGCTCTTCACGGCCGTGTTCACGGGTTCGGCGTTCAAGAACAAAGGTGTCCAGCTTCTGCTCAATGCCATTGTTCGATATCTCCCGGCCCCGTCTGACTTGCCGCCCGTCGAAGGCTTCCGGCCAGGCAGCGAAGATGTGACCATTGAGCGCAAGGCGACCGATGACGAGCCGTTCTCGGCTCTCGCTTTCAAAATTCAGTCTGATCCGCACGTCGGCAAGTTGACATACTTCCGGGTCTACTCCGGCCACATGTCCCAGGGCGATTCGATCGTGAATACCTCCACCGGGAAGAAGGAACGCCTGGGGCGTTTGCTGCGGATGCATGCCAACGCCCGTGAAGAGATCAGCGATATTTTTACGGGTGACATCGTCGCCGCCGTCGGCCTGAAGCAGACCACGACCGGCGATACCCTGGCCGACCCGAGTTCTCCGATCCAGCTCGAATCGATGACGTTCCCCGAACCGGTTATCTCGGTGGCCATCGAGCCGAAAACCAAGGTTGATTCGGACAAGCTCGGTGACGCCTTACAGCGGTTGGCCGAAGAGGATCCAACCTTCCGGGTGAACACCGACGAAGAAACGGGTCAAACCATCATCGCCGGGATGGGCGAATTGCATCTAGATATTCTGGTTGATCGGCTGGTTCGCGAGTTCCGGGTGGAGGCCAATGTTGGTCGCCCGCAGGTCGCCTACCGCGAAACGATTAAAAAGTCGGTCACGAAGGTGCGCTACACCCATAAGAAGCAGACCGGTGGAAAAGGCCAGTTCGCGGACATCATCATCAGCCTTGAGCCGGCTGAGCCAGGTGGTGGCTACGAATTTGTCGACTCGATCAAGGGTGGCAACGTCCCGAAAGAATATATCCCTTCGGTCGACTTCGGTATCCGTGGCGCCATGGAACAAGGCGTCCTTGCCGGTTATCCGATGGTTGATATTCGGGCCATCCTTACCGACGGTTCGTACCACGACGTTGACTCTTCCGAGATGGCGTTCCGGTTGGCCGGTTCGATGGGTTTCCAGGAAGCCGCCCGCCAGGCCGGCGTGAAGCTGCTTGAACCGATCATGGAAGTCGAAGTGACCACGCCTGAGGATTACATGGGTGATGTCATCGGTGACCTTTCCTCACGTCGCGGCAAGATCGAGGAGATGGGCCATCGTGGGGCAGCCCGGGTGGTTCGGGCGATGGTCCCGCTCGCCGAGATGTTCGGCTACGTATCGGACCTCCGCTCCAAGACGCAGGGTCGCGCCAACTACTCCATGCAGTTCCACTCCTATCAGGATGTTCCAGACGGAATTGCCAAGGAGATCGTTGCCAAGGTTCGCGGCGAGTAGTCGCTATTCGTCTAAGAGTCGTCGTTCGGGCGATGTACGAATGAAGAAGACCCCGGCCTGCCCGGGGTCTTCCAATTAGAACCCGAACCCCGTAATGGTGCCTGTCCGAGTAGTCTTGGCCGGTGCGTCGGAACTCATCGTATCGCCCAATGGCCAGCGCCTTGCTCGTCGTCATTTTGACCGGGTGTGGCCCCGTGTCGACCGCCGGAGCGCCGGAACTGGTTGGCGATGAGGGGTGCGCCGATGTCATCAGGGCCGACGTCGAAACTTCGTACAACGGTACCCACACCTTTACGGTCACGGTGGCCTCGGACGACCACGGCTGGGACAAGTATGCAGATGCGTGGATTGTCCGGGTCGACGGCGTCGAGATAGGTCGGCGAGAACTCACCCACCCTCATGCAGACGAACAGCCGTTTACCCGATCATTGTCGGGCGTGGTTGTTCCCGACGGCGCCACCGTTGCTGTGATCACGGCGAATGATTCGGTATTGGGGGAGTGTGGGAATCCGTTGGAGTTGAGCCTGCTGACCCCGTGAGAGTCCAGCTTTTGACACGCCGGTGATGGCCTCTCTACACTCCCATCGTCGGCTTCCCGTCGACACCTCCAACTAAGAAGTTGCCGGGCACGTTTGCGCGTGCCCGATGTTGCGGCCAGACCCGCGACGTACCCAAGAAACCGTTAGCGGTATCAGACGGGGTACCTCTCGCCAGGTGGTCAGCATGGCGTCTCATACAGACGCTTTCGCTGCCTGCGCGGATGTGCCTCGACGATTTATCAGGAAGGCCAGCGTGGCAGACAACGAGCAGAAGATTCGGATCCGGCTCAAAGCCTACGATCATCACGTGGTTGACGAGTCAGCCCGCAAGATCGCGGAAACGGTCCTTCGCACTCAGGCGAAGATCAAAGGCCCTATTCCGCTCCCTACCCGCATTCACCGCTACTGCGTCATCCGCGGACCGCATGTCGACAAGGACTCGCGTGAGCATTTCGAGTTGCGCATTCACAAGCGCTTGATCGACATTCTCGAGCCGACCCCCAAGACGGTCGACTCGCTCATGCGTCTTGACTTGCCGGCAGGTGTGGAAGTCGAGATCAAGTTATGAAAGCGATTCTTGGAGAGAAGCTTGGGATGACCCAGGTCTTCAATGATGCAGCACAGGCGATTCCCGTCACCGTCATCAAGGCCGGTCCTTGCACCGTGACTCAGCTCAAGACTGTGGAAAAGGACGGCTACTCGGCTATCCAGATCGCCTACAAGGAGCTCCCTTCCCGCAAAGTGAACCAGCCGATGCAGGGCCATTTTGAAGCCGCCGGCGTTGCCCCGAACAAGTACCTCGTCGAACTGCGGGTCGCTGATTCGTCCGAATTCGAACTTGGTCAGAAAATCACCATCGCCGATGTGCTTGCAAAAGGCGACAAGGCCGATGTGAGTGGCGTTTCCAAGGGTAAGGGTTTCCAGGGCGTCATGAAGCGCCACAATTTCAAAGGTATGCCTGCCAGCCACGGCGCCCACAAAGTCCATCGTGCCCCTGGTTCGATCGGGGCTTGCGCGACGCCGGCTCGTGTCTTCAAAGGCACCAAGCTGCCTGGTCGCATGGGCAGTGAAAAGGTGACGGTAATGAACTTAAGTGTCGTCGACATCGACGTCGAGCGTGGCTTGTTGCTGCTTGGCGGTGCCGTCCCCGGTCCCAAAGGATCGGTCATTCTTGTCCGAGAGGCGGTGAAGTCATAATGGCTGGACTCGCAGCACCCTTGTACGCACCTGATGGCAAAGAACAGGGCACGATGCCCCTCGACGAGTTCGTGTTTGGTATTGAGCCGAATCACTCGGTCATGCATCAGGTGGTAACTGCTCAACTCGCTGGTGCTCGCGCCGGCACCCATTCGACCAAGACCAGGGCCGACGTGGCCGGTGGTGGGCGGAAACCATGGAGGCAGAAAGGCCTTGGCCGGGCTCGCCATGGTTCGATCCGTTCCCCACAGTGGAAGGGTGGCGGTGTCGCCTGGGGACCGAAACCGCGGTCGTACGCTCAGCGGACTCCTCGCAAGATGAAAGCGCTAGCTCTTCGTTCTGCGTTGTCGGCCCGGGCCTCGGAATCGGCCGTACGAGTCGTGCAGACCATCGACTGGACCGAGCCCAAAACGAAGTCGGCCAAGTCGCTGCTCCACGCCATGGGGTGTGACGGAAAGACCCTGGTGGTCCTCGGGCGCGGAGATGCCGTAGCTCTCAAGTCCTTCCGTAACTTGTCAAACATCATGATCGCCAATCCGGGTCAACTCACCACGTATGACGTGTTGTGGGCGTCGCGAATCGTATTCACGACGGACACGATTGGCGGAGCGGCCGGGGTGGGTACCCACGCCAAGGCCGATGACGACTTTGTACGTGAGACGGCAGGGGAGGAAGAATGAAATTCGCTGAAGACGTGATTTTCGCTCCGGTCGTATCTGAGAAGACGTACGAACTGATCGAAAGGTCCAACACGTACACCTTTGTGGTTGATCCTCGCGCCAATAAGACCGAGATTCGCCTGGCGGTAGCCGGTCTCTTTGATGTGACCGTACTCAACGTGAATACCGCCAACCGCAAAGGCAAAGTCAAGCGGACCGGCAACGCCCTGGGCAAGCGCAGAAGCACGAAGCGGGCCTACGTTACGTTGGCGGCCGGCGATTCAATAGACATTTTCGGAGTGTGACGAAATGGCTGTGAAAAAACACAAGCCGACCTCGCCAGGTCGCCGATTTCAGACGGTTTCGGATTTTGCGGAACTGACCAAAGGCAAAAAGCCCGAAAAGGCATTGCTCGAGAAGAAGAAGGCTACGGCCGGTCGCAACAGCAAGGGCCGGATCACGTCTCGCCATCGTGGCGGTGGCCACAAGCAGCGTTACCGGGTTGTCGACTTCCGTCGCACCAAGGACGGGATTCCCGCCAAGGTTGCGGCCATCGAATACGATCCGAATCGCAACGCCCGGTTGGCTCTGCTGCATTATGTCGATGGGGAGAAGCGCTACATTCTGGCGCCGCTCGGTGTCAAGGTCGGCGACATGGTCGAATCTGGTCCGCGAGCCGATATCCGGCCAGGGAACGCCCTGCCAATGCGCAATATCCCCGGTGGTACGGTTATTCACGCCATCGAGATGCGTCCCGGCGGCGGTGCCAAGATGGTGCGATCCGCCGGTAACTCGGCCCAGCTCATGTCCAAAGAGAGCGACAAAGCTTTGCTTCGTCTGCCCTCTGGCGAGATGCGCACCGTGTCGCTCGATTGTCGGGCGACGGTTGGCGAAGTTGGTAACCCGGAAGCGGAATTGGTCAAGCTCGGAAAAGCGGGACGTAACCGCTGGAAGGGCGTCCGGCCGCAAAGCCGTGGTGTTGCCATGAACCCGGTCGACCACCCACTCGGTGGTGGTGAGGGCAAGACTTCTGGTGGTCGCCATCCTGTGAGCCCCTGGGGTAAGCCAGAGGCCAGGACCCGCAAGAAGAACAAAGCGAGCAACAAAGAAATCGTGCGTCGCCGCTCCAAGAAGGGACGTCGCTAATGATTCCGTCAGTTGTTGTTACCGGAGGGTCGCTGCAGAAGTTCCGCTTCCATGAAGACCCGAAGATCCGCCGCCTAAAGAAGAAGGGACGCCGCAATGGCTCGTAGTCTCAAAAAGGGCCCATTTGTCGACGATCACCTCATGAAAAAGGTGGATGCGCTCAACGATTCGGGCGACAAGAAAGTCATCCGGACCTGGAGCCGGCGATCAACCGTTTTCCCGGAGATGGTCGGACACACGATTGCCGTCCACGACGGACGCAAGCACGTGCCGGTTTACATCACCGAATCGATGGTGGGACATAAGTTGGGCGAATTTGCGCCGACCCGTACGTTCCGCGGTCACGCAGGTGACAGGGGAGCGAAGAAACGATGAAAGTACGCGCTCAGGCCAAATATATTCGACAGGCCCCGAACAAGGTTCGCTTTGTACTTGATCACGTGCGCGGCCTTCCGGTTATCGAAGCTCAGCAGGTTTTGCAGTTCACGACGCGCCGGGCGGCTGAGCCGATTTCGAAGGTTCTGAACTCCGCCATTGCCAATGCATCCAACAACTTCGGGTTCGATCCCGAAGAGTTGGTGGTTGCCGAGGCGTTCGCCGACGAGGGCCCAACGCTCAAGCGTTTCCGGCCTCGTGCTCGTGGGCGGGCTACTCCGATTCACAAGCGGACGAGCCATATCACGATTGTTTTATCAGCGAACGAGGAGGACTGACCGTGGGTCAGAAAACACATCCTTACGCGTTCCGTCTTGGCATCGTCAACGACTGGAAATCGCGTTGGTATGCCGAGAAGGAATATACGGAACTCGTCAACGAGGACTGGAAGATTCGCGACTACCTATTCGGCGAACTCGAGCGTGGCGCGGTGTCCCGGATCGAACTTGAGCGAAGCCGCGGTCGCGTCGAGATCGAGCTGTTCACGGCTCGTCCTGGCGTCGTTATCGGCCGCAAGGGCGCCGAAGCCGAGCGCTTGCGCGGCGGCCTGGAGAAACTCACCGGTCGTCAGGTCAAACTGAACATCAACGAGATCAAGGATGCCGAAACCGACGCCACGTTGTTGGCTCGGGGGATTGCCGATCAGATCGCCAATCGGGTTGCCTTCCGACGGGCCATGAAAAGGGCCGTGCAGACGGCCATGAAGTCGGGTGCACAGGGCGTCAAGGTTGAATGCAAGGGCCGTCTCGGCGGGGCCGAGATGGGTCGGCGCGAATGGTATCGCGAAGGCCGGGTTCCGTTGCATACGTTGCGCGCCGACATCGACTACGGAATGGCAACTGCCCGGACGACCGTCGGGGCGATCGGTGTAAAGGTTTGGGTCTACAAGGGCGACCTGGTGACCACTCTCAAGGCAACGCGTGAAAAAATTGCCGCCGAGGCGCAGCTCGCCTCTGGTAACCGCGGTCGGGTTGTCCCGGCCAAGGCACGGGCCGAGCTTGCTGCTGGTGGTGAGAAGAAGCCACGTCTCATCGAAGCCGGTGGTGGCAAGCGTCTCATCGAAGCCGGTGGTGGCAAGCGCAAGGAATTTGCCAAAACCGAGGCTGAAGAGCCCCGCAAGATGAGTGCAGATGAAGCCGAATCGGTATACAAGGAAGAGATGTCAGACGTTGACACTCCGATTGTCGACGTCAACGTTGCCGACGGCAATGACGACGAGACAACGGACATGCTTGAAACTGACGTCGTCGTTGCCGAAGCCACCCCCGAGGCAGTTGTCGAAGAGGCAGCAGTTGAGAAAGAGGCCGTCGTTGAAGCCGCCCCGGCAGTTGCTCCAGAAGCAGACGCCGCCGATGCGGCCGCCGATGCGGACACCGAAGGAGATAAGTAGCCCATGTTGATGCCTAAGCGGACCAAGTACCGCAAAGTTCATCGCGGCAAACGCCGTGGCCCGGCCAAGGGAGGCACCAAGGTGTCGTTCGGTGACTACGGGTTGCAGGCGCTGGAGGCCGGCTGGATTACCGCCCGCCAGATCGAGTCTTCTCGTATTGCGATCACTCGAACCATCCGCCGTGGTGGCAAGGTGTGGATCCCGATCTTCCCGGACAAGCCGGTCACCGCGAAGCCTGCTGAAACCCGTATGGGGTCCGGTAAAGGTAGCCCGGAGTTCTGGGTGGCCGTTGTCAAGCCGGGTCGGGTCCTTTTCGAGCTATCGGGCGTACCCGAGGACTTGGCTCGAGAAGCAATGCGCAAGGCCGGACACAAGATGCCCGTCAAGACTCGCTTTGTGACACGGGAGGACTCGTGAACGCCAACAAACTACGGGAACTGTCGGACGAAGAGTTGGATGTCCAGCTCGTCGAAGCGAAGCGTGAGCTGTTCAATCTCCGCTTTCAGCTGGCCACAAACCAGCTCGACAACACTGCCCGTCTCGGACAGGTCAAAAAAGACATCGCTCGCATTCTTAGCGTTGCCCGCGAATCTGAAATCAAAAGGTGGGCTGCCTCACAGCTCGGTAAGGAAGGTGCGTGATGACTGATCGCAACGCTCGCAAGGTGCGGCAGGGCATCGTCGTCAGTGACGCTCGTGACAAGACCGTGACGGTCGAGGTGGTTGACTCTGTTCGACACCCGAAGTATGGAAAAGTCATGCGTCGGTCCAAGAAGTTCCACGTGCACGACGAGACGAACGACGCCCGCAATGGCGATACGGTTCGCATCGTCGAGACCCGTCCGCTTTCGAAGTCGAAGCGCTGGCGGATCGAAGAAGTCGTGGAGCGTGCCCGATGATTCAGCAGGAATCCCGACTCAAGGTCGCCGACAACAGCGGTGCCCGCGAAGTTCTTTGTATCCGGGTACTCGGTGGCTCCAAGCGCCGGTACGCCCGGGTTGGTGACGTGATTGTGGCCAGTGTCAAGGAAGCCCTTCCTGGTGCCAATGTCAAGAAGGGTGACGTCGTAAAAGCCGTTGTCGTTCGGACCGCCAAGGAGAGCCGCCGGTCAGATGGGACGTACATTCGTTTTGACGACAATGCTTGCGTGGTCATCGACGACAATCGCCAGCCCCGCGGCACCCGTATCTTCGGCCCTGTGGGACGTGAACTGCGTGACGCCAAGTTCATGCGAATCGTCTCGCTTGCCCCGGAGGTGATCTAAGTGCGGTTGAGAGTTGGAGACACCGTAAAGGTCATCGCCGGCAAGGATCTCGGCAAAGAGTCAAAGATCGCCAAGGTCTATCCGGACCGCAACAAGATCATCGTTGAAAATGTGGCGACCGCCAAGCGGCACCAAAAGGTCAACCCTCAGGTGCAAAACAGCGGTGGAATCATCGACAAAGACATGCCGATCGATGCCTCCAACGTGATGATCGTATGCAAGAAGTGCGGTCCGACCCGGATCAGCATGAAAGTGACCGGTTCGGTGAAGACCCGGGTATGTCGCAGATGTGGAGCAGCGCTATGACGCCTCGCCTAAAGGTCAAGTACAACGAAGAAGTGGCTCCGGCATTGTTCGAGTCACTCGGCGTTGCGAATCGTATGCTCGTACCGACCTTCAAGAAGATCGTCGTCAACGTGGGATGTGGAGAAGGCTCGGCAGACCGTAAGGTCATTGACGGCGTCATGGAAGACTTGTCGACCATCACGGGTCAGAAGCCGCGCGTGAACCTCGCCCGCAAGTCGATTGCCAATTTCAAGCTTCGAGATGGCCAGTCGGTCGGTGCTTCGGTGACGATGCGTGGAGACCGTATGTGGGAATTTCTTGATCGGTTGATCGCCATCGCCATTCCGAGAATCCGTGACTTCCGCGGGTTGAATCCTCAATCGTTTGATGGTCGCGGCAATTACACCTTCGGGGTAACCGAGCAGTTGATCTTTCCGGAAATCGATTATGACAAAGTCAGTGCCATCCGGGGCATGGACATCACGATTGTGACGTCGGCCCAGACGGACGCACACGGCAAAGCCCTCCTGGACGCATATGGCTTTCCGTTCCGCAAGCAGACGGTTCAGGCGTAGGGGAGAAATCATATGGCAAAAAAATCAATGATCGCAAAGCAGCAACGGAAGCCGAAGTTTGAAGTACGCGGCTACAACCGGTGCCAGCGCTGCGGCCGGCCTCGCGCCTATCTGCGGAAATTCGGTATGTGCCGTATCTGCGTGCGTGAGCTGGCGCTGCGCGGCGAGCTGCCTGGCGTGCGAAAGGCTTCGTGGTAGATCATGATGACTGATCCGATCGCAGACATGCTGACTCGTATTCGCAACGCGAATGCCGTCAGCCAGGAGCAGACGGGTATGCCGTCCTCAAAGCTCAAAGAGACCATCGCTGACCTGCTGGTTGCCGAAGGGTATCTCGATGGTTACGAAGTGAAGCCGGCCGGCCCTGGTCGCGAGCTCAAGGTGATGCTCCGTTATGGAGCAAACCAGGAGCGGGTTATTCAGGGGATCCGACGGATTTCCACTCCAGGTCGACGGGTATATGCGTCGGCCTCGAAACTGCCCCGGGCTCAAGGTGGACTTGGAGTCGTTGTCGTCTCGACCTCACAGGGCCTGATGCCGGACCGTGAAGCACGTCGCCGCAAGCTTGGTGGCGAGCTCATTTGCGAGGTGTGGTGATATGTCACGGGTAGGTAAAGCTCCCATCACGATTCCGTCAGGAGTTGACGTGACCGTCAATGGCTCGACGGTGGCCGTCAAAGGCCCAAGAGGGTCGATGGAGCGAACATTCTCCGACCGCATCGCCATTGTCGTCGAAGCTGATCAGGTGCTGGTCACCCGGGCAACCGATGAGCCGCGTGATCGTGCCCATCATGGACTTGTCCGGGCGCTGACCGCCAATATGGTTGCCGGCGTTTCAGACGGGTTCGTGAAGAACCTGTCGCTGGAGGGCGTTGGCTACCGGGCGGCCATGAAGGGCGAGAGCCTGGAGCTGCAGGTCGGCTTCAGTCATCCGGTTCTTATGGATCCACCCGAGGGAATCACCATCGAAGTTCCTGAGCCAACGAAGATCAATGTTTCCGGAATCGACAAGGAGTTGGTTGGACAAGTTGCGGCTGATATCCGTAGCGTCCGCCCGCCCGAGCCCTACAAAGGCAAGGGTATCCGGTATGTCGGTGAATACGTCCGCCGCAAGGCAGGCAAGGCAGGTGTTGCCCGATGAGTAGACTTAAAACCCGCTCGGCGGCGAGAGTACGCCGGCACCGTCGGGTCCGCAAGAAGTTGCTTGGTACCCCCCAGCGTCCTCGTCTGGCGGTATTCCGATCGAACAAGTTCATCTACGCCCAGGTCATCGACGACAACCAGGGCCACACGTTGGTAGCTGCCTCTTCCAAGGAGTCGGCCGTCGGTGGCAAAGGTTTGACAGTCGAAACCGCCGCAGAGGTAGGGACGTTGCTCGCCACGCGTGCCAAAGAGGCCGGAGTTACGGCCGTCGTGTTTGATCGCGGCGGGTATCCGTATCACGGCCGGGTCAAGGCACTCGCCGACGCAGCTCGCGCCGCAGGATTGGAGTTCTAACCATGGCACGTCAGGAAGATTCATCATTCGACGAACGAGTCGTCGAGATCAACCGGGTTGCCAAGGTCGTCAAGGGTGGCCGCCGGTTCTCCTTCACGGCACTGTGTGTCGTCGGTGACGGCAACGGCAAGGTTGGGATCGGCTACGGGAAAGCCAAGGAAGTCCCGGCTGCGATTCAGAAGGGTATGGAGAATGCTCGTCGAGCCATGATCCTCGTCCCGATGGCCGGTCAGACGCTCATTCACAAAGTGATCGGTGAGCATGGCGCTTCCCGGGTCCTTTTGCAGCCCGCCGCTCCCGGTACCGGTGTCATCGCTGGCGGGTCGGTCCGTCAGATCCTTGAGGCGGCCGGCATCAAGGACGTGCTTGCCAAGTCCCTCGGATCGCCCAGCCATCTCAACACTGCCAAAGCAACCATGCATGGTTTGCTCGGTCAGCGTCGACCCGACGTGATCGCCCGACTCCGTGGCAAGACACCCGAAGAGGTAACGCCTCCCGGGTTGCTCGCCGCCTATCGCTCCACCGAGATGGTGCGAGCCCACGAAGGTAAATAGGACATGGCCAAAGCACTCAAAGTGACCCTCACGAAAAGCACGATCGGCGAAAAGCCGAAGAATCGGGCTACGGTCCGGGGACTCGGCCTACGCCGGATGCATCAGACCGTCGAGCACGACGATTCTCCGGTGATCCGGGGCATGATCCATGCCGTCGCGCACCTCGTGACCGTGGAAGAGAAGTAAGGAACAACATGGGACAACTACAACTTCATCATCTTCGACCCCCGGATGGGTCAAAAAAGACCAAGATCCGTGTCGGTCGTGGCGAGGGTGGCCGACGGGGCAAGACCGCCGGTCGCGGCACCAAGGGCACGAAAGCCCGTAATACGGTCCGGCCCGGCTTTGAGGGTGGACGCGTCCCGTTGCAGCGTCGTATCCCGACGTTGCGTGGATTCAAGAATCCCAATAACGAAACCTTTGCTGTCGTCAACGTCGAGGACCTGAACGTGTTTGCTGCCAACTCGGTGGTCACATCGGCCGGCTTGAAGGCCGCCGGTCTGGCCAAGAAGAAGGGGCGTGTTAAGGTTTTGGGTGACGGCGAGATCGATCGGGCACTCAAGGTGCAGGTCGATGCGGTGTCTGCGGCGGCGAAAGCCAAGATCGAAGCAGCCGGTGGCTCGGTAGAGACCATCGACTAACGACGTCTCGGACGTCAAGACCGGCTTGGAGAAGGGCCCTAAGAAATATGCTCGCTGTTTACCGTCACATGTTCACGATCCCGGATCTTCGTAAGAAGATTCTGTTCACCCTGATGGTCTTCGTGATCTATCGCTTCGGTGCAGCCGTTACGGTTCCTGGCGCCGATCTTGCCCAACTGAAAGCCTTCCAAGAGTCGGCCAACGATCTGGGTATCGTCGGGTTGCTAAACCTGTTCTCGGGTGGTGGGCTCCAACAGTTCTCGGTGTTCGCGCTGGGAATTCTCCCCTACATCACGTCAAGCATCATCATGCAGCTGCTTACCGTCGTGATTCCCCGACTCCAGAAGCTTCAGGAGGAAGGTCAGTCAGGGACCAAGGTCATCACGCAGTGGACCCGGTACCTGACGGTCATTCTCGCCCTGCTTCAGTCAACGACGATCTCGTTCTTGTTCAGCCGGGGACAGTTGACGGGCGGCTTTCAACTCGTGTCCGAATGGAACTGGTGGCGAGCGTCGATCATCGTTCTCACCATGACCGCCGGTACAGCCCTCATCATGTGGCTCGGTGAACAGATCACCGCCCGGGGAGTTGGCAACGGTATGTCGTTGCTCATCTTCATCTCGATCATCAGCCAGCTTCCAACTCAGTTCGGCTTCATCTTCACCCAAACCGTTGGGTCGCTGAACAACCCGGCCGCCAGGTGGACCCCCTTCATCCTGATCATGGCCATCTTCGCCATCATGGTCGTGGCGATCTTGTATGTCGACCAGGGTCAGCGTCGTATCCCGATTCAGTTTGCCAAGCGGGTCCGTGGTCGTCGGGTGTACGGCGGAAACTCGACCTACATTCCGTTGAAAGTGAATACGGCAGGGGTGATTCCGGTCATTTTCGCTTCGTCCGTGCTTACCTTCCCTGCCCTGCTCGTAACCTTGATTCCCTCGGACGAGAACCGCATTCTCCTGTCGATACGGGCCTGGGTGGATGAGAACCTGGGACTTCAACGAGGTACGACCTGGTTCTACATCATCTTGCTGTTCTCGCTTGTTGTGTTCTTCACCTACTTCTATACGGCCATTCAGTTCGACCCGAAGAAGCAGGCCGATATCCTTCAGCGACAGGGTGGCTTCGTTCCCGGTGTTCGCCCTGGAACGGCTACGGAGCGGCATCTTGAGCACATCCTCAACCGGATCACCCTGCCAGGAGCGTTGTTCCTCGGTTTCATCACGATCGCCCCGTCTCTCGTCGGACTCGCCTACAACATCACGGTGGCCTTCTCTGGCGTCTCGCTGCTGATTGTCGTCGGTGTCGCTTTGGAGACGATGAAACAGATCGAGTCTCAACTCACGCTCCGCAACTATGAAGGCTTCCTGACCTGATGAAGCTTCTGTTTCTCGGTCCCCCTGGGGCGGGTAAAGGCACGCAAGCCGTTCGGATTGCCGGTCGATTGAACATTCCCCACATCGCGACCGGAAACATGCTTCGCGAAGCTGTGGCCGCCGGAACCGAACTGGGACTCCTCGCCAAAGAAGTTATGGCTCGCGGCGACCTCGTTTCAGATGACCTTGTCATCGCGATGCTTGAGGAACGGATCGAAAAACCGGACGCCGAGAGGGGATTTATTCTCGACGGATTCCCGCGTACGATCGCTCAGGGTGAGGCTCTGGCCGACCGTATGGGCGACAGCGCCCTGGATGGTGCGGTCTACATCGGCGTTGAGGATGATGAGATCGTTCGTCGCATATCGGGTCGCCGTACGTGCCCAAATCAGCATGTCTATCACGTGGACGACAATCCACCTGAGGTATTCGGCGTCTGTGACATCGACAACGAGACTCTTGTACAGCGTGAAGACGACGCCGAAGACGTTGTGCGCAATCGGCTGAGGGTGTATCGAGAACAGACCGAACCCCTCGTGGAGTTCTACACAAGTCGGGGGCTGAGGATTCATCCTGTCAACGGACTCGGAGATCTGGACGAAGTCGAGGCCGCCATCGTGGCTACGCTCGATATCTGATGATCACGATCAAGAAACCGGATCACTTTGCTCGCATGGCCAGGGCAGGCGAAGCGGTCGCCGCGGTACACCGTGCCGTGCGACGGGCCGCCAAACCGGGTGTCACGACCCGGCACCTCGATGATGTCGCCGCGTCGGTACTGCGCGATCACGGATGTATTCCCTCGTTTTTGCACTACCACGGTTTCCCTGCGCACATCTGTACGTCTCCCAACGACGTGATCGTCCACGGCATCCCGAACGACCGTCCATTGCAGGACGGCGACGTGCTTTCGATCGATGCCGGAGCCATCTTCGATCGATATCATGCCGACGCCGCCATCACCTTCGGTGTAGGTGAGATATCTGCCGAGGTCCAAACCTTGATCGACGCAACCGAGGAAGCCATGTGGGCCGGTATCAAAGCGGTCGCTCCAGGGGCCCGGATCGGCGATATTGGCGCGGCGGTTCAGGCAGTGGGAGATCGCCACGGCTATGGAATTGTCCAGGAGTACGTTGGACACGGGATTGGCCTCAACATGCATGAGAAGCCCAACGTTCCCAACTTCGGCAAGGCTGGTTCTGGCATGAAATTGCGCGAAGGTATGGCCATCTGCATTGAGCCAATGTTCAACCTGGGCACGCATGAGACATTTGTCGAGGATGACGAATGGACCGTCAAAACCGCCGATGGTTCTTTGTCAGCCCACTGGGAACACACGGTGGCACTGACCGAAGAAGGGGTCAAGGTCTTGACGGCCCAACCCGAATTACGAGCGGATTTGTGGGGGAGCGACTAAGGCGGCTAACCTCAACGTTCGGTCCTGGACCCCGTTTTTGTTGTGCCTCCATTGATGTGGCGCCCTCTACGAAATCCTGATCGGACCACAGGTCAAGCGCCCTGCCACCATAGCTTCGTACATGACCCGAGGCGTGTGTTTTGGGCGGGCGCCACGGAACTGGAGATTGAAATGAAGGTACGTCCTTCAGCCAAGAAGATGTGTGAAAAGTGTCGGATCATCCGGCGGCGTGGCCGCGTATGGGTGATCTGCCCCAACCCACGCCACAAGCAGCGACAGGGGTAGTGACAGATGGCTCGTATCGCAGGAGTCGACCTTCCGAGGGAGAAACGGCTCGAAATCGCCCTCACCTATATTTTTGGAATCGGACAGACCCGTTCGCTCAAGATGATTGCCGAACTAGGTCTGGATCCTGGCACAAAAGTGCGCGACCTCACTGAGGATGAAATCCTCAAGATCCGCCGCTACATCGATCAGAACTACCGCATCGAAGGCGACCTACGTCGCGAGATAAGCCAGAACATCAAACGCAAGGTTGAGATTGGTTCGTACCAGGGTATCCGGCATCGCCGCGGTCTCCCCGTACACGGTCAGCGCACTCATACCAATGCGCGTACCCGAAAAGGCAAGCGTGTGGCCATTGCCGGTAAGAAGAAGGTAACCAAGTAATGTCGGCGGAGGATTCCTGTGACTGATCAGCAACGACGCGTTCGTCGACGCGAGCGAAAAAACATCGCTCATGGCGTGGCACACGTGAAAGCAAGTTTTAACAACACCATCATCAACATCAGCGACCAGTCGGGTAACACCGTCGTGTGGACGTCTGGCGGTTCTGTCGGTTTCAAGGGTTCTCGTAAGTCGACCCCCTATGCGGCTCAGGTGGCTGCTGAAGAAGCCGCTCGCCGGGCAGGCGAACACGGTATCCGCAAGCTTGATGTCATCGTTTCTGGCTCCGGCTCTGGTCGCGATACTGCCGTGCGCACCCTCCAAAACATGGGGATGGAAGTGACCGGCATCAACGACATCACGCCATCACCGCATAATGGGTGTCGCCTGAAGAAGCGGAGGAGAGGCTAATGGCGCGCTATACAGGACCGCGACACAAGCCCTGCCGCCGCGCAGGTACGCCCCTTTGTCAGTCGAAGAAATGTCCGGTCGACAAGCGTCCGTACCCTCCCGGTGAACATGGCAAGGGTCGTGTCCGCGAGACCGATTACCTGATCCAGCTGCGCGAGAAGCAGAAGCTTCGCATGATGTACGGCATCCTGGAGCGTCAGTTCCGCAACTATTACGAACTGGCGAACAACCAGAAGGGGATTACCGGCGAGAACTTGCTGCGAATCCTCGAGAGCCGTCTCGACAACGTAGTTTGGCGGGCTGGTTTTGCCGCCACCCGCCCCCAGTCCCGGCAGCTGGTCAACCATGGTCATTTCCTTGTCAACGGTAAGAAGGTCGATATTCCTTCCTACCGGGTTCGCAGCGGTGACGTGATCACCATGCGCGAACGAAGCCGCAATTTGCTCATCGTGCAGCATGCGGTGGACACTGGCGATCGGTCCGTTCCCGAATGGATGTCGGTTGACGCCGGCGACCGGAAGGTGTCTATTTCCGACCTGCCAAACCGCGCCCAGATCGACACACAAATCCAAGAACAGCTCATCGTCGAGCTCTACTCGAAGTAACGGGGAACCATCGTGCTTATTGTTCAGCGTCCTCATATCCAAGAAGAGGTTGTCTCAGACACCCGCTCACACTTTATTGTCGAACCTCTCGAACCCGGCTTCGGATACACACTGGGGAACACGCTTCGTCGTGCCCTGCTGTCCCGCGTGCCAGGTGCGGCTGTAACCACCCTCCAGATCGAGGGCATCCAGCACGAGTTCACGACCGTGAAAGGCGTCGTCGAAGACGTCGTCGACATCATTCTCAACGTCAAGCAGATTGTCGTGAGCATGGAAGATTCCGAGGTTCAGACGATGTACCTCTCGGCCAAGGGTCCCGGCGACGTTACGGCCGGATCACTCAAGCTTCCTTCGGGCGTCGAGGTCATCAACAAGGATCTTCACATCGCAACGTTGTCCTCCACCGGACGCCTTGAGATGGAACTTACCGTCGAGCGCGGGGTCGGCTACCGGACTGCGCAGAAGATGCATGGATCCGATGCGATCGGGGTCATTCCGGTCGACGCCATCTATTCGCCGGTGCGCAAAGTTGCCTACCGTGTCGAGCCGACCCAGGTTGGCCAGCGGACCGACTTCGACCGCCTCGTGATCGACGTCGAAACCGACGGATCGATGTCGCCCAGTGAGGCGGTATCGTCAGCCGGGAAGACCCTTCGTGAGCTGCTCGGCTTGTTTGCCGACATGGGCGAAGGCATCGGCCTTGAGCTTGGTGAAGTGAACCAGCCCGAAACCGGTTCACCGGATCTTGACCTTCCCATCGAAGCCCTCGATCTGTCGGAGCGCCCTCGCAACTGTCTGCGACGTGCTCAGGTGAAGACCGTTGGTGAGCTGGTCCAGAAGACCGAAGAGGAACTCCTCAATATCACCAACTTTGGTCAGAAGAGCCTCGAAGAGGTTATCGCCAAGCTGGACGAACTCGGTTTGAGCGTCAGCACCGGCAGCGATCGCGAGGCCGGCTGATGCCTCAGCCCACCAAGGGCAAACGATTCGGAGGGAGCTCGTCCCACCAGAAGGCCATCATGTCGAACTTGGCGGCCGCTCTCATCTGGGACGGGAAGATCACCACGACGATATCGAAGGCGAAAGCCGTTCGCCCATATGCCGAAAAGATCATCACCAAAGCCAAGAGCGGGACGTTGCACGATCGCCGGCAGGTTCTGAGGACGATCACCGATACGGAAATCGTCACGAAGCTGTTTGACGAGGTAGGTCCCCGCTATGCCGAGCGTCCAGGTGGCTACACCAGGATCACTCGCCTCGGCCCCCGTCGTGGCGACGGCACAGAGATGGCTGTCATCGAACTGGTGTGACCAGGTAGCAATTGTCAAGTCAGATGAACCGACCGCAGGGTCGGTTCATCTGTTTGCGGGGCGGGTCGGCGGAGGAGTCCCTCGGGGAGGGGTTTGTCCAGATACCCGAATTGTGAGCGCTAGCCTGGCCGCCGTATGAACGACCGTTTCCTGTCCTTTACCCATGACGAATGGGCTTCGCTGCGCGCCAACACTCCCATGACGCTCGACGAAGGAGATGTCGAGAAGCTGCGAGGCATCAACGAGCGGATTTCGCTCGAAGAAGTCGCCATTGTGTATTTGCCGCTCTCCAGGCTCCTCAACCTCTATGTGACGGCCTCACAGGGCCTCTACACGGTCACCGACACGTTTCTAGGGCGACCGGCGGCCAAAGTGCCATACATCATAGGAGTTGCCGGTTCGGTGGCCGTAGGCAAGAGCACGACATCCAGGGTGCTCCAAGCGCTCTTGTCTCGATGGCCGGCCCACCCCCAGGTGGACATAGTGACGACCGACGGATTCCTGTACCCGAATTCGGTGCTCGAGGAACGAGGGATTCTTGACCGGAAGGGATTCCCGGAGAGCTACGACCAGCGAGCGTTGCTGGATTTTGTGGCAGCTGTGAAATCGGGTCATCCTGAGGTCGAAGCGCCGGTGTATTCGCATGAAGCCTATGACATCATTCCCGGGGCGACCACCATGGTGGCTCAGCCTGACATTGTCATCGTGGAGGGCCTCAACGTTCTCCAGACCGGTGAGGGACGGGTGGTCGTGTCCGATTTCTTTGATTTCTCGGTGTACGTCGACGCAGAGGAGGCGGACATCCGCCGCTGGTACGTTGATCGGTTCATGACGCTTCGTGAAACCCTGTTTCGTGACCCTGAGTCGTACTTCCACCGATATTCCGACCTGTCCGACTCGGCGGCCTACGAGGTGGCGACCACCATTTGGGATACGATCAACGGGTTGAACCTCAAAGAGAACATACTTCCCACCAGAGAGCGGGCTCATCTGATTGTCGCCAAGGACGCCGATCACTCCGTCCGGCAAGTCCGCCTCCGACGAATATGAAGCTCGATCGGGCCGACCTGAGTCGGCACTTGGGTTCTATCCAAGGAGCGGATCGCTCGTATGTGCCGGAGTTTCTCGCGCTATTGGATCTGCCGGGGGATGTGACATCGTTCGATCACTTTGTTCCCGGCCATGTCACGGCGAGCGGTTTTGTCACCTCTCCGACGCAGGATTCGGTGGCGTTGATCCATCATCGCAAGCTTCAAAGATGGCTCCAGCCTGGTGGCCACTTGGAGCCAGGGGACGCCGACCTTGAAGCGGCGGCACGCCGGGAGGTCGCCGAGGAGATCGGCCTGTCCAACCTGTCTTGCCTAGGCCTCTTCGACATCGATATTCATAGGTTCCCCGAGCGGCCCGGGACACCAGAGCATCTTCACTACGATCTCCGATTCGCATTCAGGAGTGAGACAGAACAACTGTCCGCCCTCGATGGGGTCACGGACGCCCGATGGGTACCGTTCGGTGACCTGGATGAGTATGGGGTCGATGGGAGTGTTGCCCGGCCGGTTGCCAAGCTCGTCGGACTGCTGTCTTCGGGAGGGTAGATGGCCCGGCTGGAGATTTCTTACGACGGAACCGACTACTTCGGATATGCCCGTCAGCCTGATGTGCGCACCGTCCAGGGTGAGCTCGAGAAGGCGCTGGCGGTGGTATTCCAGATGCCTATTGAAACGGCTGTGGCCGGCCGCACCGATGCCGGTGTGCACGCTCGACGCCAGGTTGTCAGCTTCGATGCCCCGGTACCGATTCTTGAGCGCCGGGTGGTCGGCAGGTTGAACCGCATCCTGGACCCGGACATGGTCGTCCTGTCGGCGTCCGACACCGAGCCGGATTTTCACGCCAGGTTTTCGGCGAAGAGCCGGACTTACCGATATCGGATCTGGAACAGCCCATTGCGGGACCCGCTCTTGCGCAGGACCTACTGGCACGTGCCTACGCCGCTCGACGTCGGGGCTATGAACGAAGCCGTTGGCCATCTCATCGGGCAGCATGACTTCACGTCGTTCTGTCGCAAAGCTGAGGATAAGACCAGAGAGCGGACCGTTCTTGAGGCGGAGTGGGAACGGATCGACCAGGTGGTGCAGCTATCGATCACCGCCAAAGCCTTCTGCCATCAAATGGTTCGGTCGATAGTGGCCCTGTGCGTCGATGTTGGCATCGGAAAGAAGGCGGCCAACGATGCACCAACGATCCTGGCTGCCCGCGATCGAAATGTTGCCAGTGGCGCGGCTCCTCCTGAAGGCTTGACCCTGTGGGGCGTCGACTACTGACAATGCCCGCGGCCCCGTTGGTCAAGGAATGCCGCGAGCTGATAGCGTGGGTGATGGTTTTGATCATTGCTTCAGGAGGCCACCATGTCAGAGACCCTTGAGAACCTGCTTCAGGAAGACCGCCGCTTTGCGCCGTCCCCTGCCTTTGTAGCCCAGGCCAATGCTCAAGCCGGGATTCACGCCGAAGCAGAAGCGGATCCCGAAGCTTTTTGGATGACCCAGGCCAAGGATCGGATCACCTGGTTCAAAGAACCAACCGTTGGACTGGACGAGTCCAACGCTCCGTTCTACACGTGGTTTGCCGATGGGGAGTTGAATCTCTCATACAACTGCCTCGATCGACATCTGGCTGATTCGGCTGATAAGGTCGCCTATCACTGGGTGGGTGAGCCAGGCGATACCCGGACCATCACCTTTCAGGACTTGCACGACGCCGTGTGCCGGTTTGCCAACGCCCTCTCCGGTCTGGGGGTGGTCAAGGGTGATCGGGTAGCCATCTACATGGGCATGATCCCGGAGCTTCCGATCGCCATGCTGGCCTGTGCCCGAATCGGGGCAGTTCACTCGGTGGTCTTCGGAGGATTCAGCTCCGACGCACTGGCCGATCGGATCCTCGATGCCGATGCCAAAGTCGTCATCACTCAGGACGCCGCCTGGCGGCGCGGTGACATCGTTCCCCTCAAAGCCAGCACGGATGTGGCGGTCGCTCGAACCCCCGGAGTTTCTTCGGTTGTGGTCGTCAACCGGGTTGGCAACGATGTTCTCATGGTCGAAGGTCGCGACCACTGGTATCACGACCTCGTCGCTGATCAGCCAACCTCCTTCGAGCCGGCCGTCCTCAACGCAGAGGACCCGTTGTACATTTTGTATACGTCCGGTACGACCGGAAAACCGAAGGGCATCGTTCATAGTCAGGGCGGTTACCTGACGGGGGCGGTGACCACGCACAGCTATGTGTTCGATCTCAAGCCAGATGTGGATGTGTATTGGTGCGCGGCCGACATTGGATGGGTCACCGGCCATACCTACATCGTGTACGGGCCACTTGCCAATCGCACGACTTCGGTGATGTACGAAGGTGCCCCCAATCATCCGGACCTGGATCGGCTTTGGTCGATCATCGCCGAGTACGGGGTCAGTATTTTCTACACTGCCCCGACGGCGATCCGGGCGTTCATGAAGTGGGGAGACGAGTACCCCCAGAGGCATGACTTGTCGTCGATTCGTCTGTTGGGAACGGTTGGCGAACCTATCAATCCGGAGGCGTGGATGTGGTATCGGGAACACATCGGTCCCCAGGCAGCCCCGATTGTTGATACGTGGTGGCAAACCGAAACGGGCGGAATCATGATTACGCCATTGCCGGGCGTCATCGAGACCAAACCTGGTTCTGCCACGTTGCCGTTCCCCGGCATCGGGGCAGATGTGGTTGACGCGGACGGCGAATCGGTGCCGCTCGGCGGGGGAGGCTTCCTGGTACTTACGCGACCTTGGCCGTCCATGGCCCGGACTATATGGGGCGATCCGGACCGGTTTGTCGACACCTACTGGTCACGATTCCCTGGCAGGTACTTCCCTGGCGATGGCGCCAAACGAGATACTGACGGCTACTACTGGCTGTTAGGCAGGGTCGATGACATCATGCTGATCTCCGGCCACAACATCTCGACCACCGAGGTTGAATCAGCTCTTGTTTCTCACCCGGCGGTGGCCGAGGCGGCAGTTGTCGGGCGCAAGGACCCGATTACCGGTCAGGCAATTGCGGCGTTCGTGACACTTCGGGGTACGGTCGAAGGTGACGATGCGTTGATCGAGGAACTCCGGGACCACGTCGCCAATGTGATCGGTCCAATTGCCAAGCCGAAGTCGATTGTGTTTACGCCCGATCTCCCGAAGACCCGTTCTGGAAAGATCATGCGCCGCCTTCTCCAGGATATCTCCGAGCAGCGCCAGCTTGGTGATGTCACGACCCTCGCCAACGCTGACATCGTGCATGAGATACAAGCCAAGGCGGATGGCGGTTCCGACGAATAGTGCATCACTCTCATAGACTGTGACGATGCGAAAAATTCTCTGGCTGACGTTGGCCGTCGTCCTGGTGGCATGTTCGGGAGACGAGCCGGCCGAACGCACCCCTGAAGAGGCAATGAATGCCGCTTCGGCTGCGGTGTTGTCAGCTCCGTCGTTTTCGTTTCGGGTGGCCTATGTCGGCGAAGTCGTGGAAGTCCAACCCGGACTCATATTGGACCGGGTGGAAGGAGTGTTTGAGGCGCCAACCCGGTCGAGGGCCGATGTCCGGGTCAAGACGCTCGGTCTGACAGCCATCCTGGAAGTCGTCACTGAGGGAGATCGTCTCTGGCAGAGAGTCCCGTTTGCGGAGGACTTTGAGGAGGTGGTCGGTGGAAACCTCATCACCGGAACGGACATATTCGCCGAGGATGGTCTCGGCGCGCTTCTTCGTGAGGACTTGAGCGGTCTGACCTGGGGCCAGGATGCGGAACTCGAGGACTTTCCCGGTGAGTCGTTCAAAGTCATCACGGGTGCCGTTTTCGGTGAGCGCCTCAAAACACTCACCCTGGGATATTTGCAAGGCGAAGGTGCCGATGTGACCATCTATCTGACGGGTGACGAGGTGCGGCGGATCGTCGTTGTCGAATCCGAGGTTGAATCAGCCCGGACGTGGACCATCGATATCTGGGCCTACGGCCAACCTGTCGATATCGTCATTCCGTGACGGAGCGCCAACTCCAGATCGCCATCGGGCTGCCGGTCTTACTGGGAGCCCTCGATCTGACGGTGATTTCGGCGATTCTTCCGTCGGTGGTTTCTGAACTTGATCTGCCCGTGCCGGGCGGAATCCGACAGGCCTCCTGGCTGGTCACGGGATACCTCGTTGCCTATGCGATTGGAATTCTGGCGGCCGGCCGTCTGTCCGATCGTCATGGTGCGGGACCGGTGCTTCGATGGGGTCTGGTTCTTTTTGCGCTCGGGTCCGTGGCTGTGGCGGTATCGGGTCCGTGGTCAACCCGCCTGGTTCAACAAGTTGCCTATCGATCGCTCGAGGCTCGTCCGGCCGCAGAGTTCGTTGGCCTGTGGGTACTGGTGGCCAGCCGAAGCGTCCAAGCACTGGCCGCCGGTGCCATCGTTCCCGCAGGAATGTCTTATGGATGGAAGCAGCTGGGGTCGTCGCGGTGGCTGGGGTTTGTGGCCGCGGTCGATCTGGCCGGCTGGACTTTGGGTCATCTCTATGGAGGCATCATCGTTCGTTTGGCCGATTGGCGATTGGCCTTTTGGATCAACCTGCCCTTCGTTGCGTTGTCGCTATTTATGTTGAGGTCGATGCAGTCCAGCCCCTCACGCCAGGTCGTAATGCCGTGGACGAGGGTGGCCCTGATTGGATTTGGTATCGCCGCGACGATGGTCGGCATCGGTGGCGTCGAAGGTTCCGTAACCGCCGTTCAGCCGGTCTGGCTGGTGGTCGGAGTCGTCGCCACGGTGGCCGGGTTCGTCGGCGATGTCAATGGGCTGGTTCCACTTCGCACGTCGCTGCGAAACCCGGCGGTACTCCTGGCCAATGTCACGCTCGGATTTGTTGTGTTTCTCGTTCTGGCCCTGGTGCCGTTGTTCGTCTCGGTGTTGATCGAAGCCGACACTGAACGAGCGGGCTGGCTGTCCGGATGGATGTTGTCCGCGTTCACGGTCCCCATGGCGGTCATGGCCTGGTGGAGCTCCCGTGCCCAGCGGCGCAGCCTGCAATGGGTGGCCGCGATCGGTGGGGTTGTTGGGTTCGTGATGGCGAGCCGGTGGGAACCTCGATTGGCCGGACTGGTTCCCGGATTGTTGGTTCTGGGTGTGTCGCTCGGGGTCTGGTTCGGTCCACTGGCCGAACGGGTGTTACAGGCTGTGCCGGCCGAGTCCAGTGGCGGTGGATCGGCGGTCGTGATTCTCAGTCGTCTTGTCGGCATGGCGATCGGCACGGCCACGCTTACGAATTTTGTGCTTTCGAAGGTGCCGGCCGTGACCACCGCCGACGCATTGATCGCTGATCTGCTCACCGTTTTTCACGATGCTGCCCTGCTGGGAGTGGCTGGATGTGTGCTTCTGGCCGGTCTCGCCCTGCGTTCCGGACGACAGCCGGTTCCCTCGCTTTGACGGCCCTCTAGCCGATCGCCTAGCATGGTCCAGCCCACGTACGTGGACTGCGTTCGTGGCGCGTCGATCTTTTTTTCGAAATACCGCAAAGGTTTCACCGTGAAGTTCCAAAAAACACATTCGACCCGGCCTGCCAACGTCAAGCGTGAGTGGTTCGTCGTTGATGCGACTGGCTTGCCGCTCGGTCGGCTTTCGTCCGAAGTTGCCCGAATTTTGCGCGGCAAGCACAAACCAGAATTTGCTCCGCACCTCGACGTCGGTGATCACGTAGTGGTCATCAATGCCGAGAAGGTTGCTGTGACCTCGAACAAGTCGGAATCCAAGATCTACTACCGGCACTCCGGTTTTCCCGGTGGTTTACGTGAACAGTCATTTGCGGAGCTTATGGAGAAGTACCCCGAACGTATTGTCGAAAAGGCCATCAATGGCATGCTTCCCAAGAACCGACTTGGTCGCCAAATGGGAAGCAAGCTCAAGGTCTATGCCGGCCCTGACCATCCGCACCAGGCTCAACAGCCTCGTGATCTAGTTCTTGATATTCGAAAGGTGGAAGCCTGATGGCAAAAGCACAGCCTCTGGCTATCGCAACCGGCCGACGTAAGAGTTCCGTTGCGCGTGTTCGTCTCTATCCCGGCACCGGTGAGGTCACTCTCAACGGCAAGCCGCTATCCAAGTACTTCAGCACTCCCGGTCAGCAGAATCGTGTCACCACCCCGTTGAAGGTCGTCGACCTCGCCGAGAGGTACGACGTAATTGCTTCAGTCGAGGGTGGGGGCACCACCGGGCAAGCCGATGCGATTCGGCTGGGTATCGCTCGGGCCATCATCTTGCTCGACCCCGAATTGCGACCCGCGTTGAAGAAGGAAGGTCTTCTGACTCGCGACAGCCGCAAGGTCGAGCGCAAGAAGTACGGTCTTCGCAAGGCTCGTCGGGCACCGCAGTACACCAAGCGCTAAACCGGCATGCTCCGGGAAGGGCACCGGCTTTTTGGTACGGACGGTATCCGTGGCGTCGCCAACACGGCACTAACTCCTGAATTTGCTCTCGCGCTCGGTCGCGCCTCCGGCGAACTTCTGGACTTTGGGCCGGTCGTGGTTGGGCGTGACACGCGTCGGTCGGGCGAAATGCTTTCTACCGCCCTCCAGGCAGGCTTCCATGCGGTGGGCATTGACACCCTCGACGCTGGAGTGTTGCCTTCGCCGGCGATTGCGCACGCCACCGCCCACTCCGGGGCGATGATGGGCGTTGTGATCTCGGCGTCGCACAATCCGGCTCCCGACAACGGAATAAAACTACTTGGGGCGGCCGGGTTCAAATTGACCGATGCCGAGGAGGACCGGGTTGAGGCGCGGCTTCGACGGGGGGCACCCTGGCGGACTCCGGTCGGCCCTGGCGTAGGGACCCGGTTCGTTCATGCCGACGCGGCAGAGGCGTACGTTCAGTCAGTGGTTCAAGCCGCCGACCATACGTTCCAGGGCATGGAGTTCGTCCTCGATACTGCCAATGGGGCGGCCTTCAAGACCGCCCCTGAGATCTTTCGCCGACTCAAAGCATCGGTCGACGTGACAGCGGCCGACCCCGACGGTACCAATATCAATGACGGAGTCGGGGCCACTCATCCAGAGGCTCTGGCCAGGTCCGCTCGCGGCCGGGTTGGATTCGCCTTTGACGGCGACGCCGACCGATTGATAGCCATTGACGAGAACGGGATACCGGCCAACGGCGATGTCGTGATGGCGATCCTCGCCCGGTATATGAAAGAGCGAAACGTACTCGCGAACAACCTCGTCGTGACGACTGTCATGGCCAACCTGGGGTTCCACAAGGCCATGCGCGATCTTGGTATCGGCGTTATCTCGACTGCCGTTGGCGACCGATATGTTCTCGAATCGATGAAGGAACACGGGGCGGTCCTGGGCGGCGAACAATCCGGCCACATGATCTTTCTTGACACGTCTACCACCGGCGACGGCACGCTCAGTGCGGTGAAGCTGGCCGACGTGATGGCATCTACCGGCAAGGAGTTGCGAGAACTCAGAGCCGAGGTCATCACAGAATTCCCTCAGATATTGCGAAACGTCCGGGTCGCTGACGCGTCGGGTCTGGCCGGGGCTGATTTGTTGTGGGCTGCGGTAGCTGATGTCGAACGCGAACTGGGAGACAACGGCCGGGTGTTGGTGCGTGCATCCGGTACCGAGCCGGTCGTCAGGGTGATGGTGGAAGCTGCCGAAAAGTCGGTCGCTCTGTCGAAAACCGAGGAACTGATTGCGGTAGTCAGGGCTACGTTCGCATAGACGGGTCGTTAGGCTGGCCGGATGCAAATTATCGGGGTTGGCGTTGACTTGGCAGATATCTCTCGGGTGGGCGACCTTCTCACACGATATCCCCGTTTCGCCCAGCGTTGTTTCACCGAGCATGAGCAGGACTACGCATTTCGTTTTGCGAATCCGGCCCGACGATTGGCGGCCCGATTCGCAGGCAAAGAGGCTGTGATGAAATCGATGGGGACCGGTTGGCGCCGGATCAGGTGGACCGATGTCGAGATCACCGGAGGCGGAAAGCCCACAGTGAATGTCTTCGGCACCGCGGCCGCCCGGGCGGCCATGATCGGGGTCGTCGGGTTTGAGGTCTCCATAACGCACACGGACGATCAGGCGATGGTGTTCGCCATTGCCATAGGTAATCACTAACCGGCGTTGATCAACTTCGTCACAGGTGCTATTTCTGTGATGAGTCACTAGCGTTGGCGCTATGCGGCCCGTTCACACTGCTGCCACCTCGGCCCAGCTCGACAAGGCATCCACGACCCCACTTGAAGTGCTCATGGACCGGGCCGGTCTGGCTGTCGCATTGGCGGCGGCCGAGATGGGCATCGCCTACGGCCACCGGGTGGCGGTACTCGCCGGGTCAGGCAACAACGGTGGTGACGGGTACATCGCCGCCCACTACCTGGCTCGCCGGGGAGTAGATGTCACGATCTTCGAGTTTGCCCAGCCCGCCGGCCAGCTCGCCAGGTGGGCGGCCGACCGAGCGGTCAGGTCAGGCGTCAAAGTCCAGCCATGGTCCGAACAGGTCATTCCTGCGGATCTGGTCATCGATGCGTTGTTCGGCGGGGGGTTCCACGGGCGGCTCCACGATCGAATAGTTCCATGGACCCGATCGAACCTCCCGGTTCTGGCCATTGATATCCCCTCCGGGGTCGATGCTTCGACTGGGGTAGTCGATGGCCCGGCGTTTCGGGCGGTTAGGACCGTTACGTTCCATGCCCTAAAAGTCGGACACCTGGTCGGAGCTGGGGTGGACCTGTGCGGAGAAGTGACGATTGCCGACATCGGTCTCGAAGGCGGCGAGGCGGAGTTCTGGGTGGCCGAGGAGGCTGATGCCATTCGCCCGGAACGCTCGCGGCAAGCCCACAAATGGTCGGTTGGTTCGGTCATGGTGGTTGGCGGATCGGCTGGAATGACCGGCGCTGCGTATCTGGCCGCCGAGGCGGCCCTGCAGTGCGGGGCCGGAGCGGTCGCCATTGCTGTCAACCGCGGTAATGCGGAGGACTATCGGGGGTTTCCAGCGATTCTCCGACCCGAGCTGGGAGGCCGTGAGGTCTGGACGGGCGAAGATGTGCCACGGCTTCTCGATGCGGCTGCACGATTTGGTGTCTTGGTAGTCGGGCCCGGATTAGAAGGGTCCGATGATTTCATCCTGCAGATTCTTGAACGCCGGAAAGGTCCGGTGCTGCTCGATGCCGGGGGTTTGCGGCTTCCCAACCTCATCGACGTTGTCACCCAGCGAGAAGGGGAGACCCTGGTGACTCCCCATTCCGGTGAGTTTCAGGCGATGACCGGGGAGGTCGGGACGTATGGCTCGGCCGGACGGTTGGCCAAGGAGACCGGCGCGACGGTTCTGCTCAAGGGTTCGCCTACGTTCGTCGCCGAATCGGGGCGTGCAGGATCGAAGATCGTTGCGGTGACCACCCCGGGGCCAGAGCTGGCCACCATCGGGACGGGGGATGTTTTGGCGGGAATGATTGCCGCCCGCTGGGCCGGTGGGCACTCCGCCCTGTCAGCGGCGGTGTCGGCCGCGTATTGGCACGGCGTGGCAGGCGCCGCGATCTCCGAAGAAACCACAGTGACGGCCGCAAGGTTGGCCTCCGAACTGGGCAGGTGGGGCCGATGAGGCCTTCGCGGGTCACCGTCGACCTTTCAGCTATCACCGCCAATGTCGCAGCATTCGTCAATCACGTGGATGGGGCTCTGGTTTGCCCGGCAGTGAAAGCCGACGGCTACGGACATGGGGATGTGCCCGTTGCCGAAGCCGCCATCGCCGGTGGAGCGCAACGCCTGTGTGTCGCAACGGTCGATGAAGGTATTCGCCTACGGGAAGCGGGGATCTCGGTGCCGATCCTGCTGCTTTCGGAACCAATCGCCGGGATGGTCAAGGCCGTCGTGGATTGGGACTTGATGCCGACGGTATACAGCCCCTGGTTTGTCGAAGCACTGGCATCGGTGACCACCTTGCCAAAGTCGGTCCATCTCAAGGTCGATACGGGCATGCACCGGGTCGGTGCGGCGCTCGATCAGGCGGTCGCGATCGCCCTGACGGTTGCCCGACAACCAAACCTCGTGCTTGAAGGAGTGTGGTCACATCTGGCGGTTGCCGATACCGACCCGGACTACACCGCGCTCCAGCGTGACCGGTTTGTAGGCGTTTTGGATGAACTGGCATCGGTCGGTATTGAGCCGCCGCTTCGGCATCTCGCCAACACGGCCGGGATATTCCTCGGCCGTGAGTACTGGTACGACCTGGTGCGACCCGGCATTGGTGTCTATGGCCTTTCACCTCACCCTGAGACGGTCGGGCCGATTGATCTGGTGCCCGCACTGCGGGTCGAGTCGGCCGTTTCGCATGTTCAGCGATTGTCAGCGGGGGAGCGACCTTCGTACGGTCGCCGTCGCCCGCTCAAGGTGGATTCGACCGTTGTTACCGTACCGATCGGCTATGCCGACGGGTATGGGCGAGGGCTGAGCGACGCCGAGGTGCTGATTGGCGGCCAACGATATCCCTTGGCCGGGACCGTCACGATGGATCAAATCATGGTCGACGTCGGTGATGCCGATGTGCGACTGGGCGATGCGGTGGTTCTCCTCGGTCGCCAGGGAGGGGAGGAGATCACCGCCACGGAGTTGGCCGGTCAGCTTGGCACGATCAATTATGAGGTTGTCTGCCGCCTGGGCCCCCGATTGAGAAGGGTGTATGAGACATGAGCCTCACGTCGATTGCCGGAGTCAGGGTGGGTCATTGGACACACGCCACAGCCCAAACCGGTTGCACCGTGATTGTGCCTCCCGTCCCCAACGTGGCGGCGGTTGAAGTCCGAGGAGCCGCCCCGGGGAGCCGGGAACTGGCGCTGCTTGGCGTGGGTATGACGGTCCAGGAGGTTTCGGCGATTGTTCTGACGGGCGGCTCAGCGTTTGGTCTGGCTGCCGCCGACGGGGTTATGGCCGCATGTGAGGATGACGGTCGCGGTCATCCCACCCCGGCCGGGATCGTTCCGATCGTTCCTGCGGCCGTCATCTACGATCTGGCCGTTGGGGACGGTTCCGTCCGTCCGACGGCGGCCAACGGGCGCGCCGCGTACGAGGTGGCGAGCGATAGACCGGTGCTTTCAGGGGCAGTCGGAGCTGGGGCGGGGGCCACCGTTGCCAAATGGAGAGGTCCCGAGGCGACCAGGCCGTCGGGCCTTGGTTCGGGCATCGTGAAAGTTGGAGGTGTCCAGGTGGCCGCTCTTTCAGTGGTCAACGCGCTTGGTGATGTGTACGGACTTGATGGAACCCCGCTGACGGGCGGACCAGGGATGGGCCAGATGCCTCCTGGATCGTTCGGTTCGTCTACCGCACTGACCAACACGACGCTGTCGTGCGTCATCACCGATGCCATGGCTGATCGAGCGACCCTCGCCCGACTGGCGGTCCGAGCGCACGATGCCTTCGGAGCCATGATCTCGCCGGTGCACACTCGATTTGATGGGGACACGGTCTTTCTCGTCTCAACCGGGACAGCCGGTGAATCCCAGGACGAAGCCCTCGGTGAGGCAGTGTTCCTCGCAGTAGCCCGGTCGATCAGAGCGGCTGTGGAGAGCAGTGGATGAGAGTCGTAGAGGGCGTAGAGTAGAGGCCACATGTTTGTGATCACTACACAGGATGCTGCCGCGACTATGCAGGTCGGACGGCGGTTGGCGGCTTTGGTTCGCCCTGGTGACGTGATCGCGTTGAGCGGCGCCCTCGGAGCCGGCAAGACCACATTTGCCGCCGGGCTTGGAGAAGGCCTCGGGATTGACGAGCCGGTAACGAGTCCCAGCTTCGTCCTCGTTCGATCGTATCGCTCCGGATTCACACCCCTCGTTCACGTCGACGCCTACCGCCTGTCCAGTCTCGGGGAGTTCGAGGATCTCGACGTCATCGACGAGGCAGCAGACGGTTTGTTGCTCATCGAATGGGGCGACGCAGTGCTCGGCGTAATTCCAAATGATTACCTCCAAATCCACCTGGAAGCCGATCCGGATGATGACGGAACGCGGACGATCACCTTCCACCCGAACGGCGGATGGACGAACCGACCTCTTGAGGAAGTGACCGAATGAAACTTCTGGCGATCGAAACCGCCACCCCCGCGGCGTCGGTAGCGCTCGGCGAGGGGCGCGATGTTGTCGCGTCAGCCCAACGGGTTGATCGGCGGGGCCACGGGTCATTCCTGGTTTCAGCCCTCGACTTCTGTTTCGACCAGGCCGGATGGAACCCTGGAGACCTCGATGCCATTGTTGTCGATGTGGGTCCGGGACTTTATACCGGGATCCGGGTTGGACTGGCGACCGCCCAGGGGCTGGCTGCCGCGCTTGGCATTCCGCTAATCCCCGGTTCTTCGCTTAACGCCATGGCGGTTCGGGCGGCGACCGGGCGGCGTCACATCTGGTCCATTGTGGACGTTCGTCGAGGGGAATTCGCCGTCGCCTCCTACAACCCGGTCCCTGGCGGAGTTGTCCGGGATGGCGCCAGTCAGCTCGTTCGCCCAGATCAGCTCCGGGCGATGATTGACAGCGACGCCAAGGATTCGCTGATGGTCGGCGATGTCGAAGCCCTTCCGGAAAGTTTCTTCAATGGACTGCACCGGACCAGGCGTGGGTTGCCACGGTATCCTGCTGCGGAAGCATTGTTGGAGTTGGCGGTGCCGAGGGTCAACGCAGGAGAGTATCCACATCCATCTGAGCTTCGGCCCTCGTATATGCGTGAGCCTGACGTCAAGATCGGTTGGGAAGAACTACGCAAAGAGGGCCCATGGTTCGAATCGGCCTGACATTTCGCTCAATGACGGTTGACGACATTCCTGCGGTAACCACGCTGGAGCGGGCCACCTATCCGACCCCGTGGTCCGAGCAGGTGTTTCTTGATGAACTTGGCCAGACCAATCGGATCTACTTGATTGCCGAGGACGAGGGAGTTTTGGCTGGCTACGCAGGACTGATGCTGGTTGGTGAAGAGGCCCACGTCACCACCGTGGCGGTTCACGATGCCTGGCGTGGAAAGAAGGTCGGAACGGGTCTCATGATCCGGCTGGTCGATGGGGCGATCCAAAATGGTGCGTTGCATCTCACCCTGGAGGTGCGGGCTTCCAACGTGATCGCCCAAGACCTGTACCGGCGGTTTGGCATGGCTCCGGTCGGTCTCCGAAAGAACTATTACCAAAACGAAGACGCGCTCATCATGTGGGCCCACGACATCGGGAGCGCTGAATACAGCGAACGCCTGGCGACGATCCGGGAGGGTCTCAGTGTTTGAACCGACGGTGCTGGCGTTTGAGACCAGCTGCGATGAAACTGCCGTAGCGGTCGTACGCGGTCGAGAGATATTGTCGAATGTTCTGTCATCGCAGACCGATTTGCATGCACGATTTGGTGGGGTCGTGCCTGAGGTGGCTGCCCGAGCCCATGTTGAGTCGATTCGTTCGCTGACGCACCAGGCGCTCGCTGATGCAATGGTCCATCCGGACGATCTCGACGGAGTAGCTGCCACGCAAGGGCCCGGGTTGGTTGGCGCTCTCCTCGTGGGTTTCTCGTTCGGGAAAGCCACCGCCTGGGCACGTCAATTGCCGTTTGTCGGCGTCGACCACATGGAGGGTCACCTGTTTGCCCCCTTGCTTGATCATGAGGACTTCGAGCCACCTGCCGTGGTGGTCCTTGCCTCTGGCGGACATAGCCAGTTGGTACACGTCAAGGGTTGGGGTGACTATCACGTTCTCGGCCAAACCATCGACGATGCAGCCGGCGAAGCGTTCGACAAGCTGGCCCGCTTCATGGGGCTTGGCTATCCCGGAGGTCCGGCAATCGACCTGGCTTCCGAAGGTGGCGACCCAACGGCGATTACTTTCCCTCGAGCTTTACCTGATAGACCGTTCGAGTTTTCGTTCTCCGGGTTGAAGACGTCCGTGACGACGTATATCCGCAAAGCGCAGGACGCCGGCACGCTGCTTCCGTTGGCCGATGTGGCCGCGTCATTGCAGGAGGCGATTGTCGACGTCCTCGTCGCGAAGACCTTCAACGCGGTAGAAGCAACCGGAGTCGATCTGGTTGGGGCCGGTGGGGGAGTCCTGGCGAATCGTCGTCTGCGTGAGAAGCTGGCGGCTGAGGCCGATCGTAAAGGGATTCGACTCATGCTTCCGACGCCCAAGCTGTGTACCGACAATGCCGCCATGATCGGGGTGGCCGGCGCTCACTGGCTATCCAAGGGCTCGTATTCGGCTTGGGATTCCAACGTCGATGCTTCAATGAAGCTGTAAGTCACTACCCGGGATTGTCCAACGGTTCTTTGTGAGGTCTCGTTTACGGTGGTCGAGCTACCGTAGATTTGCGTGACCGAGAGCCATTGAGTTCACCGTCGCAAGAGGCTTGAGTTGGGCAGCTTCTGCAATTGGCAAAGCGCGCAACCGAGAACACACACGATGAACGATGTGTGGCGGTCGGGATGATTCGAACGCTGTCCCAGGACAGTTGAACGCGCCCAGGGGGGCGTCCACCATGAACTGGATTTTGGCGTCACGAGTGAGAAGGTTTTCTTGGCCGGAGTGGTAAGGCGGAAGGGTTAGCCGGCCCGGGGGTTGGGGGCTCGGGCGGGTGGGTTGGTGAAGCGGAGCCGGTGGGGTGGTGAGGTTGGGTCGATGGTGAAACCTTTCTGATGGATTACCACGTGGTGGTGGTACCAACAGAGGGTGACGAGGTTCTCTGCGTTGGTTGGTCCGCCGTGGGCCCAGTGGGTGCGGTGGTGGACTTGGAGTCGATATCGGCTTGTGCATCCGGCGGCTGAGCAACCGTCGTCCCGCCCGATAACGAACCGACGGAGTCGGGCCGGGATGGTGGGGGTGCGTCGCCCGGTGTTGAGTGGTGTCCCGTCGGCGGTGACGGCGATGGCTTCAACAGTGCCGATGCAGAGGATTTCTTCGAGGGTTCTTCGTCCGATGATCGGCCCGGCGGCGACGGTTCCCAGGACGGGTCCGGGTTGGGTGGCGTTGACGAATACGGTGACACTGGGCTCTTTGGCAAGGGTGCCAGGTGTGGCATCGCTGGTTTCTGGTTGGGTTCCGGTGGTTTGGGTGTCCTGGCAGATGGCCACCAGAGCGTCGGCGGTGGCAGCCGCCCGGGACCCGTCCCTGGCTTCGGCCGGGAATTGGTCGGCTCGGGCGAACAGGGCGTCTTGGACGATGGCCCCGTCGAGGCCGGCGAGTTGCCCCCACAGTTTCCATGATTGGTAGTCGAGGGAGGGTTGGAGGTGGAGGTAGCGGGCTTCGTAGGCGGCGGTTTCATCGGTGGCGGTCAGCCCGGTTTGGCGGGCGACCAGACGGCGTAACTGGTCGATCCCGTAGACCTCATGATCGGTGGTTGCGTTCAGTTTGGTGAGTTGTTGGGCCCGTTCGTAGGTGAGGTGACCGGTGGCAAGTTGCTGGTGGATGTCGGGTCGGTCGACCATCCGTCGGGACGTTCCAACCAGTGTTC
>JAENVV010000312.1 GCA_016650365.1 Acidimicrobiia bacterium | reverse complement strand
AGTTCTCGATTACCTGAAGTCCATCCAGGTCAGTCAGACCGACGCCGTCGCCAGGGCCGACTCGCTGATCACGGCTGCGATCAGCGGTTTGGGTACCGCCGACGCCACGGTGACCGGCTCCATTGCCAAGCAGGAAGAACTGTTGACGTTCTATGCGAACGCCGTTGCAAATCATGACGCAGTCAAGATGTGGACGGAACTGGCTGAAAAGGTTTTGGAGCCACCTGACGAACGAGTCGACCTCAACAAGAACGGCTTCGATGACCTTGCTGAGTGGGAGGCGTCGTACAAGATCGATACCGACGAAGACGGGTTGGCCGATCGGGCAGAAGAGGAACTCACCTCGATTCTTCTCGGCGCCCAAAACAGCGGATACGCGCCGTTCGCTTCGCTAGCTGTGACATTTGATCCCCGAAATCCCGACTCCACCGGTCTGGAAGGTGACCGCGACCTGGCGCTGTCGAAGATTGGTGAGATGAAACAGCAGCTTGTTACCCTCGGGGTGGCAGTCGACAACCTTGATCGTCTCACGGCCAGCGCCGAAGCCGGACTGGTGTTTCTCCAGGCCTCCTCGGATAATCAGTTCTACACGTTTGATCTTCAGGCTGTGGCGGACTCGACGTTTGGTGGAGATGTTGCCGAGGCCACCAGAGCGGTTGGTATCTACCAGGGTCTCTGCGCACGCTGTCATACCTCGGGCTATTCGGAGGGTCCCGCCTTCGCTCAGGAGGCAGGGGCGGGTGCGCTCGGGCCTGCCTTGTGGAATGGCCGTCCCAATGTTCAGTTTCTCACCGCCGACGACATGAAGAAGTTCCTTTCTGAGGGATCGAAACTCGGCGTTGGCTACGGCGTCAACGGAATCGGTCGGGGGTATATGCCGGGCTTTGGAACCGTCCTATCCGAGACCGACCTCGACCTGGTCATTCAGTACCTACGCGGCGAAGTGTTGAGGTAACCGTATGCGACTGCTCATTCGCGAAATCTTGTCAGCCAACCTGCTGTTCACCGGAGTGCTGCTGACTCTCGTTTCGATGTTGATCTTCTACGGTTCCGGGTACCTGCTGAACGCCACCAACCTGGGAAGACGCCTCGGGTTCCTGGTGACCGGGGCCAGTATCTTCGGTTGGGCGACGATCAACTCGTTCCTCTTCATCTTGTATGCGCCGCGCGGGCCACGGCAAGCGAGCATCGAGGGATTGAATGGTTTCCAGATTCGCATCGTGCCGATCACGTTTCTGTTGGCGTCGGTGATCCTGTTCGCCATGTTCCTGATCGCATTGAATCGATACGAATCCGAACAGAACCGGCAGATCGAAACCTAGGCCTGGCGGGTTGCCTGGTAGTAGCTGAGTATTTGAAGTTCGGTAGCCAGGTCGACCTGACGACAATTGATTTCGTCCGGTACCTTCAGCAATGACGGGGCGAAGTTGAGGATCGACTGAATTCCGGCTTCGATCAAGAGGTCGGCGACACTTTGGGCGGCAGCTGCCGGAGTCGTGAGAATTGCCATCGAGACGTCGTTTTCTTTGATGTCCAACTCGAGGTCATCCATCGATTTGACGTAGTGGCCGTGGACCTGGTGGCCGAGCTTGGCAGGGTCGGCATCATAGAGTCCGACGACGTTGAATCCTGATGCATCGAAGCCCCGGTAATTGGCAAGGGCAGAGCCGAGGTTGCCGACCCCGACAATGATCACGGACCACTTTTCGATGAGGCCGAGTGCCCTGCGCAACTGGGTGCACAGTTCCAGTCGGTTGTATCCGACGCCACGCACCCCGTGTGATCCGAGGTATGAAAGATCCTTGCGAACATTGGCCGAGTTCACGCCCGCGGTGTTGGCCAACTCCACGGAGGAGACGGTTGACTCGACGTCCCCCATGGCCTGAAGGCATTGGAGGTACAACGGGAGTCGCTCGACCGTTGCTTTGGGCATCGTGATTCGTTTCACAAGCGAATCTTAGTAGTGCCTTGCTGGTACGGGACAATCCAAATGGTCACCACCGACGAGTATGAACGGGTCGGTTGTGAACGATGTGGTCGCGCGTCGGGGCCGAAAGTCCTTGGTCTTAGTGTCATTGGCAGCTTCACAGGCCGCATTTTTTCGATAGGTTGGTGGCAGTCTCAATTTCGGAGGTCACTGGTGGACGTATACGCCCCCGACCGGATCCGCAACGTCGCGCTGATCGGTCACATCGGATCAGGTAAGACGACTCTGGTTGAAGCACTGCTCTATCGGGCAGGGGTTATTCCCCGGCTTGGACGGATCGAAGATGGCACCACGGTTTCCGACTTCAGTGACGAAGAACAATCTCACCGCATGTCGATCAATCTGGCGGTTGCCCCCATTGAATGGAAGGGTCACAAGATCAACCTTGTCGACACACCGGGTATGGCAGATTTCGAGGGCGACGTTCTCTCCGCCATGTCGGCGGTTGATCTGGCGGTCTTCGTCGTGAGTGCCACGGACGGCGTTGAACCGAGTACCGAGCATTACTGGATGGCAGCCGATGAACTCAAGCTGCCGCGAATGATTTTTATCAACAAACTCGACCGGGATAACGCCAACTTCGAGCGAACCATCGATCAGCTGCGATCCAAGCTGGGAGCCGGCGTTGCTCCTATCGAATTGCCCATCGGAGAGGGCCCATCCTTCCACGGGGTAGCGGATCTGTTTCGCGATAAGGCATACATTTATGACAGCGGCTCGGCGACTGAAGTCGAGATGCCAGAAGACATGGCTCAGCACGAGCATGAAGTCCACGATCAGCTCGTCGAGGGCATTGTGGTCGCCGAAGACGATCTGGTGGCCGACTACCTCGATGGCAAGATTCCCTCAGTGGCGGTTCTCGAAGAGACCATGAAACAAGGGGTCATCGAAGCTTCGGTGTTCCCTGTCGTGTGTGGTTCGGCGACCGGGCCTGTGGGAGTGGATCGGTTGGCGGACTTCATCTGCGAGGTCGGTCCCTCTCCGGTTGACCGTCCGGTCAGTCTCACGGCGGGAGATCGTGAGGTAAGTGTGGTCGCCGATGCCGATGGGGAGCCGCTCGCCGTGGTCTTCAAGACCGCCTTCGACCGGTACATCGGAGCGATTTCGTTGTTCCGGGTCGTCTCTGGAACCATCAAACGTGACGATCACTTGTACAACCATCGGACCGGCACCGACGAGCGGTTCCATACGTTGTTCGGGCTGCGCGGCAAGGACCAGATCGATTTGATGACGCTCGGCGCCGGTGACATCGGGGCGATCGCCAAATTGGCAGACACCGAAACCGGTGACACCTTGTCGAAACGTTCTCAACCGGTCGGGTTGCCCAACCGGCGAAAAGCGATTCCGACGCTTTCAACCGCTCTGGTTCCTGTCAGCAAATCCGACGAAACAAAGATGGCCGAGGCTCTCCAGCGGCTTCACGCCGAAGATCCAACGTTGATTGTTGAGCAGAATCCGATCACCCATCAGACCTTGCTTCACGGGATGGGAGAGATGCACCTAACGATCGCCCTCGAACGGATGGCGTCGAAGTTCGGGGTTGCCGTAACCGAAGAACCGGTCAAGGTCCCATATCGGGAAACGATCTCCCATCCTGCCCAGGTCGAAGGCAAGCATAAGAAGCAGAGCGGGGGTCATGGCCAGTACGGCGTATGCACGGTTCTCTTCGAGCCGCTCCCGGAAGGCTCGGGATTCGAGTTTGTCGATGCCACCAAAGGCGGATCAATTCCCAAGCAGTATTTGCCCGCTGTCGAGAAAGGAATCCGTCAAGCCATGGAAGCCGGTGGCAAGCACGGATTCCCCGTGACGGATCTGAAAGCGACGTGCCTTGACGGCAAGTATCACTCGGTTGATTCATCCGAACTGGCTTTTTCCATGGCTGGCAGAGCTGCCTTTAACGAAGCACTGTCACTAGCAGGGCCGGTCATTTTGGAGCCACTTTCCGAGGTCTCGATCATTGCGCCTTCGGAATTCCAGGGTGACATCATGGGCGACATGACTTCTCGCCGGGGACGGGTCCTCGGAACGAACT
>JAENVV010000311.1 GCA_016650365.1 Acidimicrobiia bacterium | reverse complement strand
CCCACATCGAAGGAGCCGACCAAACATGCCCTATACCGATCATCATGCCCTCGTTGACACCGCCTGGTTGTCCGATCACCTCGGCGACGACACCATCCGGATCATCGAGGTGGACGAAGACACCTCGCTGTACGAAGAAAGCCACATCCCCGGGGCGATTGCCTGGAGCTGGTCCACGGACCTGCACCACGAAACCCGCCGCGACTACCTCGACCAGGACGGTTTCAGCTCATTGTTGGCAGCGGCCGGCGTCGGAGCCGACACTACCGTCGTTCTCTACAGCGGCAACAACAACTGGTTCGCCGCGTATGCGTACTGGCTGCTCAAGTATCGGGGTTTCGACAAGGTGAAACTGCTCGACGGAGGCCGCCAGAAGTGGGAACTCGATGGTCTCGCCCTGACCACCGAACGCCCGACCTACACCCCGAGCGGCTTCAAAATTGCCGGCCCGGAGCGTCCTGAGCTGAGAGTCTTCCGCGACGAAGTTCTGACTGCGGTCGAATCTGCCACGTTCATCGACGTGCGGTCTCCCGAAGAATTCAGCGGAAAGAAACTGGCTCCCGATCACCTGCCTCAAGAACAACCGTACGTCGGAGGCCACATCCCGGGAGCCAAGAACGTTCCCTGGAGCCGAGCCGCCAACGAGGACGGCACCTTCAAAAGGGTCGCCGAGTTGCAGGCGATCTATGGCGACGCCGGAGTCACAGACACCACCGAAACGATCGCCTACTGCCGGATCGGCGAGCGGTCCTCACACACCTGGTTCGTACTCCACGAACTCCTCGGCCACCGGAACGCCAAAAACTACGACGGATCGTGGACCGAGTACGGATCCCTCGTCAACGTACCGGTGGTGGTCGGATCATGACCCGACCACCGGCCACCCCTGCCCCCGACCAAGCCCTCCGAGGAGGAACCCGATGACTGTCACCGACGAACTACTCGCCAACAACGAAACGTACGCAGCCACGTTCGACCAAGGAGACCTGGCCATGCCACCAAGCAAGCAGGTGGCGGTCGTCGCCTGCATGGATGCGCGGCTCGATGTCTATCGGATCCTGGGTCTCGCGCTCGGTGAAGCCCACGTCATCCGCAACGCCGGAGGGGTAATCACCGATGATGCCATCCGATCACTGGTCATATCCCAACGTCTCCTCGGCACCAAAGAGATCATCCTCATCCACCATTCCGACTGCGGGATGCTCACCTTCCAGGACCACGAGGTCAAGGCACAAATCAGCGCCGACGTTGGCATCAGACCATCGTTTGCTCTCGAATCGTTCGAGGACGAAGTCGACGACGTCCAACAATCGATCAGCCGCCTCCAGGCCAACCCGTTCATCACCAACAAAACCAACATCCGAGGATTCGTCTTCGACGTAAAAACCGGACGACTCAACGAAGTCGGCGGCTGACGGCGGAGGTAGTCCAGGTCCAGGTCAGGGCCGGGCTCCGCGATGAGACGTTCGGGGCCCGGGCCAACCGTTGGGTTCCGACGATCGCAGACCTGACTCCGACCGCGAGAGCTACGCGGCCATTCTCCGTCGCTACCTCCTCCCCCATTTCGAAGCAACCCCAGCCTTTGGTGTGCCAGGGCCAACGAATGTTCCTAGAGGACTGCTCAGAGCTCCGGCTGTGAGCTGTAGACCGAAGGACTCGCGACGAATCTCACGCGACCGCGAGCTCGACTGCAAACGGCAGGCCGGTTACCT
>JAENVV010000310.1 GCA_016650365.1 Acidimicrobiia bacterium | reverse complement strand
AGATCTCGGGGCAGTCGAGAGCGCCCCATCGTTTGAGCTTCTCAACGCCATTGACATCCAGGAAGAGACAGCCGGCATGGTCAAAGGAACGGTGCCGGGAGCTTCAGCCAACGGTGAAGCCGCCTCTGGAGACCTAAACGTGACTGTCTGGTATTCGACCGGTATCAGCGCCTACGAGATATCGGATCCGAATGGTGCCTGGGAACTGTCAATGACGTTCTCGAACGTTGGGACGTTCGACTCGACATCAACTCCCTAGGCATCACCAGGGCGCGCCCGTTGGGCGGCTAGTACCCGCCCCCGGACTGACGAAAACGATGCCCGTTCGGGGTCGCGCGGCGTGAAGGCGCGGGTATATTCAACAAGGTCCCGCCAGGTCGATTCAGATCAAGAGGCGGCAAGATTCCATACGCAACAAGGAGATTCGAAATGTCTTCGACCATCACCGCTCCTCGAATCCGGACCATATTGACGGCTGTCATCCTCATACTTGGCATGGTCTCCACACTCCCCGGTGCCGCCAACGGCGCGGTGGCCTCGGGTGGAAACTCGGTCCGCTTTGCCACCTTCAATGCCTCACTCAATCGAAATAACGCCGGTGACCTGGCGGCCGAACTATCGGCGCCCGGCAGCACCCAACCCGACGTCATCGCCGAAATCATTCAACGGACTCGGCCGGATGTGCTGCTCATCAATGAATTCGATTACGACGCCGGCAACCTTGCCCTCGACGGATTCCAGGCGAACTATCTGGCGGTCGCCCACGGATCTGCCGCTCCAATCGTTTATCCCTACCGGTATACCGCACCGTCGAACACCGGGATCTACTCCGGGTTTGACCTCGACAACAGCGGCGCGGCCGGCGACTTTGTCCCCAACGACGCGTTCGGTTTCGGTTTCTTCCCTGGACAGTTTGGGATGGCCGTATATTCCATGTACCCGATCGACTACGACTCGATCCGAACGTTCCAGAACTTCTTGTGGAAAGACATGCCCGGAGCCCTTCTCCCGGACGATCCAGCCTTCGCGGGTCCCGCCGACTGGTACTCCCCCGCCGAGTTGGACGTGTTCCGCCTCTCCTCGAAGAGCCACTGGGACGTCCCGATCGAGATCGGCAAGCGGAAGGTTCACTTCCTGGTCAGCCATCCGACTCCTCCGGTGTTCGATGGACCCGAGGACCGCAACGGCACCCGCAACTTTGACGAAATCCGCTTCTGGGCCGACTACATCCATCCTGGACGCAGCGGCTACATCTACGACGACAATGGCGGTACTGGCGGACTGGCTGCCGACGCATTGTTCGTGATAGCTGGCGATCAGAATTCAGATCCGCTCGATGGCGACAGTATCCCTGGCGCCATCCAGCAGCTGCTGAATCATCCAAAGGTGAATACCAAGGTGACTCCGACCAGCCCGGGTGCTCCCGAGCAGTCGGCCTTGCAAGGCGGCGCCAACACGACACATCTCAGCGACCCTGTGTACGACACGGCTGACTTCTCGGACTTCAGCCCTGGCAACCTGAGAGCTGACTATGTATTACCGCGCAAGAACATGCAGATGATCGACGCCGGGGTGTTCTGGCCCGCATCAACCGATCCACTGTTCGCACTGGTTGGCACGTTCCCGTTCCCCAGCTCGGACCACCGACTGGTCTGGATCGACGTCCGACCCTAAGCGTGTCTCAAGCTTTCGGAGATGGGCCCATCAGGGCCTGTCTCCGTCTGGGCCGTTCAGGTCCCGGGCCGGTCAGGCACAGGTGCGTCCTGGCGAATGAAGCGAGCCGCCTTGAGTAACAGTGTGTTGTTGGCGCCATCTGAATGAAGGAACGCGGCGGCGTCTCGAACGAGCTTCTCGATCCCCGTGTCGCGCATGTAGCCATAGCCGCCGTGCAGTTCGAGGGCACTTGTCACCACTTCCCATGCCACCTCTGAAGCGAAGACCTTGGGGAGTGCCCCCATCTTTGGGTCCCATCCCAGCTGGCGGTTGTCTGCCATCCACACGGCCCGATGTATGTACGCCTGGGCGGCGTCGATTTTCATTCGCATCCGGCTGAGGACCAGCGCAACCGAGTCCTTCTCGAGTAGATAGCTACCGCCCTGGTAGCGGGTCCGGGTCCACTCAAGTGCTTGCGAATAGGCCGCTTGGGCGACACCGAGCACGCTGGCAGCCGCGTAGGCGTTCGAGGCGGGAAAGAACTGAACGAGCACGTCGAACCCTCTCCCAACTTCTCCGAGAACATTTTCATCCGGGATGAAGCAATCATCAAAGAAAAGTTCTGAGTTGTTGGCGAGTCGTTCGCCCATCTTGTCGTGGACCCGACCGATCGTAAAGCCGGGAGCAGATCGCTCAACCAGAAAACAGGTGCTACCTGCGGCCAGACCCTTACCCGGTTCGGTTTGGGCAAACAGCAAGTAGAGACGAGCCCGGTTCCCGTTGGAGATGAAGTGTTTCTGACCGTTGACGATCCAGCCGCCGTCGGTACGCACCGCCTTGGTGCGAAAGTCGCCCGGAGCGTACGGGATGATGTAGTCGGAAGACCGATCCGGCTCAGTGATGCCGATTGCCAGCAAACCGCGCGGATCGGCGGCGTAATCCGGAATGAAGCGCTCCTGCTGGTCGGGCGTCGCCGCAGCCTGCAATGTCTGGGCAATCTTGAGCGTCTGCGCCAGGACCACCGATACTCCAAGGTCGAACTTTCCGAGT
>JAENVV010000309.1 GCA_016650365.1 Acidimicrobiia bacterium | reverse complement strand
GTGCCCTTCGGCGAGTACATTCCCGCCCGCCCCCTCTTCGAATGGATCCCGGCCCTCAATCAGGTGCCAAGGGACATGATCAGGGGCGACGGCCCGGTCGTTTTCGATCTATCGGTCGGTCGGGTCGGGTCGGTGATCTCATTCGAGGCCACCTTTGCCCGCTACGGCCGTGAGGAGGCCGGGATCGGGGCTCAACTCCTGGTGGTTGCAACCAATGAAGGCAGCTACGAGTTCACGCCGGTCTCGGACCAGTTCATCGGCATGACCCGCATGCGGGCGGCCGAGCTTGGTCTAGACGTGGCCCACTCCGCGGTAACCGGAAAGTCGACATTTATCACGGCGGGTGGGGTTGTCGGCGAAGGGGCCGGCTTCTTGGAAGAGAAGGTCATAACCGCGGAGCTGACTCTTGCGGACGGAACCAAGACCCTTTACACCGATTGGGGTGACTGGGTCCAGGGCCTTGCAGTCGGAATGCTGCTGCTCCTGGCTACTCGACGTGTCGTCGGGTCGGATTCTGGCCGTCGGGTCTGATTCGGGCCATCGGGCTGTCTGATTCGGGCCCGTTCTCCCATATGATCGGATGATGCCCAAATTTGCCTGGCTGGCGTCCCACGAGTCATACCAACCTGAAGTCCTGATCGATCAAGCCGTCCTCGCCGAAAAAGCCGGGTTCGACATGGTCACCGCTTCCGACCATTTCCACCCATGGGTTGATGACAATTCGGCTGCCGGATTTGTCTGGACCTGGCTAGGAGCGGCGGCCGCCAGGACCGAGAGTGTTCTCTTTGCCACCTCAGTCACATGTCCCCTGTTCCATTACCACCCGGCTCTGATCGCCCAAGCCGCGGCCACCGTCGATCGACTCTCCGAGGGGCGATTCGTGCTCGGGGTCGGCACCGGGGAGAACATCAACGAAGGCCCTCTCGGGTACGAGTTCCCGGGATATGGCGAGCGGATCCGGCGGATGCGGGAAGCACTCGAGATCATTCACAGACTCTTTGCGGGTGAAAAGCTTGATTTCGATGGGAGCTATTACCAGTGCCGGACAGCCAAGCTGTACAGCCCGCCCCTTCACGACGTGCCGATCTGGATGGCGGCAGGTGGAGAACAATCTGCCGCTTTTGCCGGAAAATACACCGAGGGTCTGATCGTTTCGGTGAAGGAGCCCGACGAGGCCATCGAGTCGATCATCAAACCGTTCCAAGGATCCCGCCAGGCACCTGGATCGGTCTTGGCCCCTGGAGCGGTGATGGCGACCCGCTGGGTGGTCCTGGCCGGATCGGACAACGAGGCCTGGGAAGCTCTCGGGTCTATGCGTGGTTTGCGAGCCCCGGGGCGTCTGGAGGTGGT
>JAENVV010000308.1 GCA_016650365.1 Acidimicrobiia bacterium | reverse complement strand
AGCATTCGACAAGCCAACCGCTTCCGATAGCGTGGCACACGTCAGCCCAACGGCTCCCGCTTCGAGTTGCAACCGTGCCAGTACGGTCGACTTATGGGTCTTGATATGCGGCCGCAACCCAACCCCGGCATCGGTTGCAGCGGCTTGCACGCTGCGGAGGTTGCGTTCCATCACCGGCACGTCGATGGTGACACACGGCGTGTCGTACGTCATCTCTCGGTCCCATACATCAGTCCGGACTCCTACTGGCTCCTAGGACTCTATCTCAAGGGGCGACGCTGCCGCCGGTCCTCAAAACCGCCCCCGTCTTAGAAACGCAGCCATCTGTGCTCTGGAAACGGGTTGATTCGGGCAAAACGAATCGAGAGAGCAACCGTTCGTGATACCCGAAGCTGCCAACCGGTTGATGTCGCTTTCGAAGGAGGAGCCATCATCGTCCTTAAAGAAGTCTCCACTCGTGGCCGATAGTTTGAGCGCCCGCACCAAGAACGCCGCCATCTGACCCCTCGTGACGACTTGGCCGGCACAGAACGACGCGAGGTCACACCCTCTGGTTATGCCGGCGGCAGCGAGCCTGTTGATATCGGTCTCGAAGATCGACGCATCGTCATCGGCGAAGAAGTCAATCGTCGTAGGCGGAAGGTTCATCGCACGGTTCAGAAACGCAGCCATCTGACCGCGAGTCACTGGCTGATTCGGACAGAACAGACGAGGTCCACACCCGGAGGTGATTTTGGCGCTAGCTAGCCATTCGATGTCGGCTTCAAAGATCGACCCATCGTCGTCGTCGAATGAGTTGAAGCTTGATGAAACAACCGCAACGGTCAGTTGGGCATTGGTGGTATGGACCCCATCGGACACGCCAATTGTGAGCTCGTGCAGGCGAGGTGTCCGATAGTCCATTGCCCGGGTCAGTGTCACAACACCACTGGTCTGATTGATCGCAAAGAATCCTGCACCGTTTCCGCCAGTGATCTGATAACTCACGGCGTCGCCATCGCTGTCCGACCCGGACATTCTCGCCACGACCGTACCAATGGCGGCCGTCTCCGGAATTGTTGAGAACGCGTCGATGGCTGCCGGCGCGACGTCATTGACATTGGACACGTTGACCGTGACGGTTGCAATCACCGAATGGGCGGCGTCCATCACCGCCACCGTCAGCACATGTCGAACGGCCGTTTCATAATCCAAGACTCCGCTCACCGTGACAGCACCGGTACTCGGATCGATGGCGAATAATGCGGACTCGTTGCCTGTCACGATGACATACGAGAGCGGATCCTTGGGAAAGTCAGTGCCCCTGACCGTTCCGACGACAAAACCCCGGCCGACTGCCTCCGACAATGAGACGACCAGACCGTCAACCGCCGGCGTCGCGTCCCTGGCACGGAGAAAAATGTCCCACGTCGAGACGGGACCAATGTCGTTGCTGGCGAGATTTGAGGCATCGGAGTCGAACGTGATGATGCTTCCATCAGCCGATAGATCTGATTCCGAAACCTGCCCATTGCTTTGCGTGCCGGTGGTACTCGTGGAGACCCGCTGTGTAGAACCTCGAGCAATGTCATAGACAAACAGGTCAACCCTGGCGTTGGTGTCATTGGCGACCAGGTTGGTGGATGTCGAGCGAAACGTGGCCTTGGTTCCGTTGTCCGAAATGGCACCAGACCAACTAGCACCGTTGGACTGACTGGAACCAAGACCGATTGAGATCCGCTCTATGGTGCCCGTTGTCGCATCGTATAAGAACATGTCCGAACGGCTATTCGTATCGGTGGCGACGAGGTTCGTAGCTTCGGAGGCAAAAAGAATCTTGGTCCCATCGGCCGAAATCGTCGGTGAAGAACTGGATCCATCCTCAGGTGTACCGCCGATGCCAACGGAGACTGGAATTGTCGCGGACGTCGTCATGTCATACAGGTAGACGGTGGCAGGGAATGCAAACATGCCGGAGCTTGTGTAGTAGGCGATTCGATTCCCGTCAGCCGATATATCCGATGAATAGGCCGTCGAGCCCGCTGAAATCCGGATGGTCGTCGCGTTGGTGGTGTCGTGAACGAAGACATCCGCAGACCCGATGGAGTCCCCGTCGACAAAGTTCGATGCGCGGGAAATGAAGGTGATTCTGGTGCCGTCGGCTGATAGAGCAGCTGAATTGCTGTTTGCGTTACCTTGGGCTCCGTTGCTGTGAACGGACACCCGGACTGTATTGCCGGTATTCACGTCGTAGAGGAAAACGTCGACGTAACCGTTGGTGTCGTTGTCGACCAGGTTTGTTGCAGACGACGAGTACACGATTTTGCTGCCATCCGCAGATATCGCCGGTTCCGAGCTCTGCCCGTTGGACGCGCCACCGTCGGGGCGTTGAGAAATCAGGGTCGTGCTACCTGTGGGGATGTCATAGAGGAAGATGTCTGGATAGCCGTTGGTGTCGTTGTCAACCAGATTCGTCGCCCACGAGCTATAGACAATTCGGGTTCCACTTGCTGACATTGACGGCGAACGGCTGGCGTTATCGCCAGGCATCCCATCGCGTTGAGTTGTGACCAAGAACGTTCCATCACCATGATCCGCCCCCACCGGACCGACGCCAAAGATCGTTAGTGCTCCAACGGAGAATACGATTCCGGCGATGTTCCTACGTTGACGGGCTCGCCTGGATCCGATTTCGTGTACCACCCTTTTTCCGAGCGTATACGCATCACCGTGATGTGCTCACGCAATGTAGTCGTCTACGCATTCCGCGTCACCAACATGTTCGGATGAACACGCCGTAATGTCGACGCTGCGTCAGGAAGCATGAGCCCTTCCTGTCGCGAACCAGGTCGTAGCGGTTCTGTCGGCCTCACCCGGTGCTGTGTCCGGTCGGCCCAGAGTTCACGACCTCTGGGCCGAATCCGTCGGCATAGCGTTTGAAGTTCTCGCGGAACATGCCGGCCAGGCGGGCGGCCTGGCGATCGAAAGCTTCCTTATCGTCCCAGGTCTGGCGCGGTTGAAGAAGCTCGTCGGGGACGCCTTCGACGGCGGTCGGAACGGACAAACCAAAGACCGGGTCGGTGACGAAGGTGGCCGTATCAAGCGCCTTGTTCAATGCGGCGTTGAGCATCGCCCTCGTGTGGGGAATGCTGATCCGATGCCCTACCCCGTGCGGCCCGCCCGTCCAGCCAGTATTGAGCATCCACACATCACACCCGAACTTGTCAAGACGTTCGGCGAGTCGATCGGCATACCAGGACGGATGGAGCGGCAGAAACGGCTCACCGAAACAGGCCGAGAAGGTTGCTTCCGGTTCGGTCACGCCTCGTTCGGTTCCGGCCAGCTTCGATGTGTAGCCCGACACCAGGTAATACATCGCCTGCTCCCGGCTCAGCTTGGAGATCGGGGGCAGCACCCCGAAGGCATCGGCAGACAAGAAAACAATGTCCGTCGGGTGATCGGCCATGCCCGATTTCACGATGTTCGGAAGGTGAGCCAACGGGTAGGCGCTCCGGGTGTTCTCGGTCTTCGACCCGTCGTCCCATTCAGGGTGGCGCGTCGTCTCGTTGACCACGACGTTCTCAAGGATCGTCTCAAACGAATTGGCGGCCGCGAAGATCAAAGGCTCGTCGGCGGCCGACAAACGGATCGTCTTGGCGTACGATCCGCCTTCGATGTTGAAGATGCCGTCCTCGGCCCACCCGATCTCGTCGTCGCCAACCATCAACCGTTCCGGGTCGGTCGCCAGGGTCGTCTTTCCGGTCCCGGAGAGGCCATAGATGATCGCAGAACGCCCATCCTTTCCAACGGTGGCGGACGCATGCATCGACAGTGAGCCCTGCTTCGGCAAGAGGTAATTCATCACCGAGAAAACCGACTTCTTCACCTCGCCGGCGTACTTGGACCCACCGATCAGAAGAACCTTGTCGACAAACGAAATGATGATGAACATCTCGGACCTGGTTCCATCACGCTGCGGCACGGCTTCGAAGAACGGCGCATGCACAATTGTGAAATCCGGCATGTATGAGTCGACCGTGTCATCGAGTTGAAAATGGCGAGGCAGGATGAACATATTGCGAGCGAAGTGGGCATGCCAGGGAGTCTCGGTAATCGTCCTGACGGCGAGCCGCTGCTTCGGATCCGCACCTGCATAGAGATCCTGAACGTAGATGTCCCGCTCACCAAGGTAGTCGGCGACCCGGGCATAGAGCGCCTCGTACGTTGAACGATCGATCGGATGGTTCACATCGCCCCACCAGATCTCCTCGTCGTAGGGCGCTTCGTATACAACGAACTTGTCCTTCGGGCTCCTCCCCGTGTACGGCACCGTATCGACCACGATGGCGCCTTTGTGAGCCATGAAACCCAGCCCTTTGGCCAGCGAGTGCTCAACCAGGACCGGGGTTGGAAGGTCCCAATACACCTCCGCTTTTGGGGTTATGCCGTGAGCGTTCAGGTTTCGCATGGTTTCCCCTAGCCGATTCGGAGCCTTGGTTGCGCCGACACTACCGAATGATCAGGACCGTGACATCGGGTCCGTCGTCGGTTTGCGGACCAGCCATCGCTAGCCTGAATCGCCATGCTTACTGACTATTCGCACCTCACGCCATCCGAGACCATTGAAATCGCCGAAGTTGCCATCGCCACGGCCAACCATCTCATTGACACAGTCGTCTCGGAAACCTCCGAACGAACCTACGCCAACACCCTGGCGCCGCTCGATCAGGCGCTCAACCTCGTCCGCGATGCCGATGGGGTCAGTGCCTTCATGGCCCGAATCCATCCGGACGAGTTGGTTCGGGCCGCTGGTTCCAAGGCGGACGAAACAATCCAGAAGTGGTTGTCCAACATCGCATTCAACCGCGACCTGTACGAAACGATTCGGGATTATTCGCAGAACGCGGCCGCTTCAGAACTCGACGGCGAATGGGGCCGGAACCTCGACTTCTGGCTCCGGGACTTCCGGCGGGCCGGTCAGGAACTCGCTGCTGAGGACCGCGACAAGCTCCAAGCTCTCCGAAATGATCTCATCGAACTGCACGTCGCCTACGAGCGGAACCTGGATGAGTGGGACGACGGACTAGAGGTTTCTCGAGACGACCTTGGCGGCATGTCGGAGGCGTACCTCGGGCGCCTGGCCCCCGGGGCAGTCGAAGGAACCTATCGGGTCACCGTTTCGTATCCCGATTACGTCCCACTGATGGAGCAATGCACAAATCGGGACCTTCGACAGAAAATGCAGTTCAAATTCATGAACCGGGCCGCAGACGCCAATCTGCCGTTACTCAACAAAGCCGTCCAGGTGCGGTGGGATATTGCCCGGCTACTCGGCTACGAGAGGTTCGTCGACCTGGCCCTTGAGCCAAAGATGGCTGACCCTGAATCGTTGGCTGCCTTCTATGACTCATTGATACCCGGACTGTTAGCCCTTGGCCAGGCTGAGCTGAACGTTCTCACCGGCCTCATGAGTTCCGAATACCCCGATCAGATACTGATGCCCTGGGACTGGACCTTCTATGACGCCAGACAAGCCGAACTCGACTTCGGTGTCGACAACAACCTGGTCAGTGAGTACTTCCCCCTCGGCGCGACTGTTCAAGGCATGCTCGACATCTGCGCAGAAGTGTTCGGTATCGAATTCGCGCCAATCGAACAAACCAAAGCCTGGGACGACGACGTTCTTCTATTCGAGATTCGCAACGCCGGCGAAAGGGCACCGATCGCCTACTTCTACGCCGACCTGCACCCCCGGCCGGGAAAGTACGGTCACGCCGCGTGTTGGCGTTTGCGGGCGGGATGTCTAGATACGGACGGAACCTATCGGCTGCCTATCTCTGCGATTGCCTGCAACTTCACCAAGCCCACTTCTGACAGCCCATCACTACTCCAGCACAGCGAAGTCGAGACGCTGTTCCACGAGTTCGGTCACGTTCTTCACAACACGCTAACCGAGACCAAGCTCCCCAGATTTTCGGGCACCCAGACGGAACGAGACTTCGTCGAGGCGCCTTCTCAGATCATGGAGAACTGGACCTGGGAGCCGACCGTGCTTCGCCGATTTGCCCGCCACCACAAGACTGGCGAGCCGATTCCAGAACAATTACTGGCGAGCCTGGTCCAGGCCAGGAACCAGAACATCGCCCTGAAGACCCTTCGACAGGTCTTCTTTGGCCAGTACGACCTGGCGTTACACGGTGGCACCGCTCCGACTGACGCGGCCGACGCCTACTGGGACAACATCGGCCTGACCGTCGTGCCCGGACATCCCGGAACCCACTTCGGAGCGAGCTTCGGACACATGATGTCCGATGGCTACGCCGCCGGCTACTACGGCTACCTGTGGTCGAAGGTCTACGGCGACGATATGTTCTCCGTGTTCATAGACCAGGGAGTTCTCAATCCGAGCGTTGGGCGTCGGTATCGCAACACCATCCTGGCTCAGGGCGGTACGAAAGACGGGACCGAGCTGCTCGTCGAGTTCCTTGAGAGGACGCCTTCGTCACAAGCGTTCTTGGCCAAACTCGGTTTGTAGTAAACCTTGCCCCAAACCAGAACTTAACTCTCCGTTCAGGGTCAGTATTTGTGGTCACTTCATTGAGAGGTGACTGAGCGCGCCTTCAACAGGAGACCCACATGTCCGATCCCGATACCAAGGTCCTGTCGACACCGGATCCGTTTCCGGCAACGGTGTCCGAAACACCCAACCAGCCGGGAGTTTTCCGTCGGTTCCTCAGGCGGCTCTGGCGCCTTATCAAGATTCTCCTGGTCCTCGCCATCCTGACCGGGATCGGCCTCGCCATCTATTACGGCTGGCCGATTGTGCAAGACCGGTATCTCAACCCGATCGCGTCCAATTCGGCTGCTGCGCAAACGGCGGCCGAACGCCTTGACTCGGCAGACGCCCGCCTCACCGAGTTGGAAACGCAGGTCGCGACCCTTAATGACGCTGAAGCGGGTATGCCCGAGCGTCTCGCCGCAATCGAGTCGGCCCAGCAGGACTTCGACGCTCAGGTCGGATCGTTGACCACCCAGATATCGGACCACAGCGCTCGCCTGGACGACCTTGACACCATCGAGGCCGAACTGACCACAGGTCTTGAAGCCGCCAACGCCGAGACAGTACGCCAGGTCGATCTACTACGTTCGATGGAGTTGCTGTCACGAGCGCGCCTGTTCCTCTTCCAGGCCAACTATGGACTGGCAAAAGCCGATGTACAGACGGCCCGCGTGATTCTCGATGGTGTCCAGCAGGACTATCCCGACTGGGAGCCAGCAGTCGTCACCGAAGTCTTGTTCCGTGTCGATAAGACGCTGGCGGCCCTGCCACTTCTGCCGGTACCGGCCTCCAACGATCTCGACATCGCCTGGCAAGTCTTGCTTACCCAGGTCGTGGTGGGCACGCCGCCGGTCGATTCGACGACATCAACAGATGCCCCAGGCAGCACTACCACTACGACGGTGGGTACGGGCGGCTAGGCCGAGCCAGAGTCGCCAGGCACCTCAGCGCCGAGGTCGGCGCTCTGCACAATCCGATCCCTCCCTGTCCGTTTAGCCTCATACATGAGCCGATCAGCTGCTGCCAGCAGGTCGGGGAGAGTCGAGTGAGGACCCTCTGCACTGACTACCCCCATCGAAAAAGTGGCTGGCCAAGAGTTCGACTGCATTCGGGCATTCAAAGCGCCGCGACTCTTTTCAACAGCCGCCACCGCCGCCTGCGAATCAGTTTCAGGCATAAGCACCGCGAACTCATCACCGCCGAGCCGGGCGATGATGTCGGTCGATCGGAGCGTCGAGATCAGCGTGGCGGCGATCTCGGACAGGAGTTCATCGCCAACCTGGTGACCGAACCGATCATTTACCTGCTTAAAGTGATCGACATCGATGAAGGCAAGCGACATCGGGCGAGCATATCGGCCGGCTCGCTCAACCTCCCGGCCGGCGAACTCTTCGAACGCCCGACGATTCTGTACACCTGTCAAAGGGTCAACCCTCGAGAGGTCTCGTTCCCGCTCCAGGGTTTCATGGAGGCGGGCGAATAGGATCGCGAAGAGCGCGAAGTACCCGAGTCGTACCGAGGCATTCCAGTATGGGATCAGGGGGTGGGAATAACTATGGCCTGCCGCGTAATCGGCCAATAGCCATATGACCGAGGCAAAGCCAGCGATGAACAGAGCAGGTCGCCTACCAAGGGTCCACGCCACCAGCGTGATCGGCATCAAATAGAAGATCGAAAACGAGAACTCTGAGCCCGTCCAAACGTCGGCTGCTCCCAGAACCACCGTAAGGAGCAACGCCTCAGCCAGGATCAACGGGCGTGATTGTGCCGCGACACTGCGCACAATTCCGGTAAGAATCCTCTTCGATCTCACCTGCGGATCATAGGGTCGGTCGTAGGCGCGACACGGTCATGTCTCTATGCAGTGATAAGAAACCATGACCACCAAGGGCCATGCTCGAACCACCCGAACAAACTCGCTCAATCCTCAATGCTGCTGGTACTCAGCCCGCTACGCTTCCCGCAGACTGACGGGCCGAGGGACTGAACAAGGGTGGCAGCTCGGCGTCCAATTGTGGAGTAATTTGGCTCACACATACCCGCCATCTGGTACAGATCCGGCCCGCCATGCACTAGCGATCAAGTCTCTGCCATAAGGAGCCAGCACATGTCCACCCACCTCTCTCCCCTTCTTACGCAATCCACCAATGTGCTGGCAGTTAGGGGAGCGGGCAGCCACCTGTTCGACGAATCCGGGCGATCGTACCTCGACTTCACGTCAGGTATCGGGGTCACCTCGACCGGACACTGTCATCCCAAGGTGGTCGAAGCCGTCCGACAGCAGGTCGGGCAGCTCATTCACGGTCAGGTAACAACGGTCATGCACCCGCGACTTCTCGAACTGACCGAGCGAATTGGAGCGCACCTACCGGACCATATCGACTCCATGTTCTTCGCCAACGCCGGCACCGAAGCGGTCGAAGCCGCCGTCCGACTGGTCCGCCAGGCAACCGGGCGCACCAACCTCATCGTGTTCCAGGGCTCGTTCCACGGTCGGACCACCGCCGCGCTGGCGATGACAACATCGAAGACGGCCTACCGCGCCGGCCTTCAGCCGCTCATGTCCGGGGTCTTTGTCGCCCCCTTCCCCACCAAATTCCGATATGGATGGTCTGAGGACGAAACCACCGAATTCTGTCTTCGAGAATTCGACCATCTCCTGGCCACCCAGACCTCCCCTGCGGAAACGGCCGGCGTATTCATCGAACCTGTGCTGGGTGAGGGCGGCTATGTGCCGGTTACGGCAGGTTTCCTCGAGGGAATAGCTGAACGCTGCCGGCAGCACGGCATCATCTTTGTCGCCGACGAGGTTCAGTCCGGTTTCGGGCGCACCGGCAAGTTCTGGGCATATGAACACGGCGAGGCCACCCCAGACCTCATCATCATGGCGAAGGGCATCGCGTCCGGGTTTCCGCTGTCGGCGATCGCTGCGTCCACCGAACTGATGAGCAAAGGCTGGCCGGGCTCCCAGGGTGGCACCTACGGCGGGAACGCCGTCGCCGCCGCGGCCGCCATCGCCACACTCGATGTCATCGAACAAGAGGGGCTTGTGGAACGATCAGCCTCCCTGGGCGTCGTCCTTACGGGACTTCTCAAGGAATTGGCTGCCCAACACTCGGACCGCATCGGCGATGTGCGCGGGCCAGGTCTTATGGTTGCCACCGAGTTCGTTGATGGCTCCGGGAGCCCTGACCCGGCCACGGCGAAGGCGGTTCTCAAGGCTGCCGAAGCTGAGGGGCTCCTCCTGCTCGGTTGTGGTGCCTACGGAAACATCATCCGGTGGATCCCACCGCTGATCGTCACGGAGGCTGAAATCGCCGAGGGAGTCGACCTGTTCCGACGAGCATTGAAGCGAGTACTTTCGACGTGAGTGTCGCCGTCGAGTTCAACCAGGTTTCCAAGGCCTTCGGCACCGTGAAGGCGGCCGACCGTGTCGATCTCATCATCGAAGATGGCGAGTTCTTCTCGATGTTGGGTCCATCGGGATCGGGCAAGACGACCTGTCTCCGGCTCATTGCCGGATTCGAGACCCCCGACCTGGGGCACATCATGCTGCACGGAGTCGACGTATCATCGCTTCCCCCACATGCCAGAGACGTCAACACCGTGTTCCAGGACTACGCCCTGTTTCCTCATATGTCGGTTGCCGAAAACGTTGAATACGGGCTCAAAGTCAAAGGCGTCGCCCCGGCCGAACGGCGTGCCAAGGTCGCCGACGCCTTGGCACTGGTTCATCTCGACTCACATGCAGAACGCCGACCATCCCAGCTCTCCGGCGGTCAACGTCAACGGGTCGCGCTGGCCAGAGCCCTGATCAACGAACCCTCGGTCCTACTGCTTGATGAACCACTCGGCGCCCTGGACCTCAAACTACGCCAGACGATGCAGACCGAGCTGAAGAACATCCAACGCCAGGTCGGGATCACGTTTATTTTCGTTACGCACGATCAAGAGGAGGCACTGACGATGAGTGATCGCATCGCCGTATTCAACAACGGCCAGATCGAACAAATCGGCACCCCGAGTGAAATCTACGAAAGCCCCCGCAACCTCTTCGTCGCAGAGTTCGTCGGTACCTCGAATGTCTTCGATTCCGGCCTGGCCGAACAGCTACTCGGTTCACGGGACCGCTTCACCGTCCGACCTGAAAAGATCACGCTCGGAGTGGCCGGCGAATGTACCGTCACCGGCACCATCTCTGATCTTGTCTACCTAGGCATGTACACCCGTTACCGGATCGACGTCCAGGGTATCCAACTGACCGTCGCAGAACAGAACACCGAATCAAGGCTTGCCATGTCGTCACTCGCGGTGGGCGACGAAGTCCAGGCAAGTTGGAGCAAGGAGTCTTGTCGACTCCTGGCGTGAAAGCCCAGGACGCAAGGCGCAACAGCAGAAAACGAGAGGAGAGAATGACCATGCATAAACGTGGTAGTTCTATGGCCATTGTTACGGCAATCGTATTGGCAGCGTGCGGAGGGGGCGGAGAGGCCGACCAGGCGGGCCCCATCACCGAGGTGGGAGATGGTGAGGGAACAGTAGTTATTGTCGCCTGGGCAGGATATATCGAGGACGGCACAACTGATCCCGCCTATGACTGGGTCACCGGGTTCGAGGAATCAACCGGTTGTCAGGTCGAGGTGAAGACGGCCGGGACGTCGGACGAAATGGTCGCCCTGATGACCGAATCAAAGGACTTCGACCTCGTGACCGCGTCTGGCGATGCCAGCTTGCGACTTATCGCCGGTGGGACGGTCCAGGAAATCAATACGGATCTGATCCCGAGCTGGAACACCGTCGATTCCCGACTGCAAGAAGCGCCCTGGCACTTTGTCGACGGCAAACACTATGGAACCCCGTACCAATGGGGAGCGAACGTGCTGATGTACAACACCGACGTCTTCGGAACCGACGCCCCGACTTCCTGGAACGTCGTGTTTGAAGAGACCAACCTTCCCGATGGGGCGTCGAACGCCGGACGGGTTCAGGCCTATGACGGACCCATCTATGTTGCGGATGCAGCGTTGTATCTCAAGACCGCTCGACCAGAACTGGGCATTACCGACCCCTATCAGCTGACCGAGGAGCAGTACCAAGCATCGCTTGAAATATTGCGCGCACAGCGCAAGCTGGTTGGCCGCTACTGGCACGATGCCTTTGTCCAGATAGAGGACTTCACAAACGAGGGAGTGGCGGCATCATCGTCATGGCCATTTCAGGTGAACATTCTGGCGTTCGATGGGCAACCGATCGCATCCACGATCCCCGTCGAGGGCGCTACTGGCTGGGCAGACACGACCATGATGCACAAGGATGCCCCACATCCCAACTGCGCATACAAGTGGCTTGACTGGTCCCTGAACCCGGCCCTCCAGGGCGATCTGGCAGCCTGGTTCGGGTCGGTGCCGTCGGTGCCGT
>JAENVV010000307.1 GCA_016650365.1 Acidimicrobiia bacterium | reverse complement strand
TGACGGTGTGGTCTCAGCTCGGTTTGAAGGAGCGATGACAAGCGGGGAGCTCGAAGCTGCCCTCGCATCGGTGGGGGCTTGACCAAGGCGTAGAGCCCACCAATCGTGATGGGCAGTGTGGCTGGGTCGTGAGCATCGCCACCTATGATGCCCCCCGTGGCCCGAAACCGGCTCTACCGACTGCTGGCATTGGCCGCCCTGGGTCTGCTCCTGGGCGCCTGTTCCGTAATCGGAATCCCTGACTCTCCGCTCAACTCGCTCGACCCCAAGGGGCCGTTTGCCGAACGGATCGACAACCTCTTTTGGCCCGTTTTCTGGATTGCGGTTGCCATGTTCGTCCTGGTGGAGGGTGTGATACTCGTGGCCGCGATCGGCTTCCGCGACCGCAAGGGTCGCAAAGAGCCCCGCCAGATTCACGGCAACACCAAGCTCGAGATCCTCTGGACGGTTATACCGGCGGCGATTCTCGCTTCCATCGCAGTCCCGACGGTACGTGGCGTCTTCGAGCTCACCGAATGTGGCGAAGGCGCCTATCCCGTCGAAATCATCGGCCACCAGTGGTGGTTCGAATATCGGTATCCGCTGGAGGGTATAGAGACTGCCAACGTGCTGGTCATCCCGGCCGATCGCGAAGTGTGCGCCTCGATGACGTCAGAAGACGTCCTCCACAACTACTGGGTGCCAGCCCTGAACGGCAAGCGATATCTGGTTCCCGGCCAGACCACCATCCTTCGCCTCCAGGCCGATGACCCCGGAATCTTCTGGGGGCAATGTGCCGAGTTCTGCGGCCTCTCCCACTCCCTCATGCGGGCTCAGGTCCGAGCCGTGACCGAGACCAAATTCTCGGAGTGGATCACGGCCCAGCAACAGCCCGCAGCTAAGCCTGCCGACGGCACCGCCGCGGCAGCCGGTCTCGATGCTTTTCTCAACCGGGGATGCACCCAGTGCCACAACATCGACGCCATCAATGAGATTGAACAGGCCGCCTTCAACGGTCCCGATCTCACTCATTTCATGGATCGGGGGGTGCTGGCCGGTGCCTACAAGGAGTACTCAACGGAAAACCTCAAGATCTGGCTGGCCAACCCTCCCAAGGAGAAGCCAGGCAGCTTCATGCCCAACCTCGGTTTGACTCAACAGGAGATTGACGACTTGGCTGCATTCCTGGAGACCCTGCATTGACGACCATCGCCGACCGCCCAACGACAATCTTTCGCCGACCCACAGCCGAGACTGGCTTCTGGTCGTGGGTGACCTCGGTCGATCACAAGAAGATCGGGATCATGTATGGCTATACCGCCTTCATCTTCTTCATCGTCGGCGGTGTCGAAGCCCTACTGCTCCGGATCCATCTGGCCAATTCTGATAGCACTTTCCTA
>JAENVV010000306.1 GCA_016650365.1 Acidimicrobiia bacterium | reverse complement strand
GTCTGGGAATTCGTCGTCACCGACGACAACGGCCAACCGGTCGGAGTGGGTGTCACAAGACGGCGACCCACCGCCCAACAACAACGAATCATCCGAGCGCACAGCCCCCACTGTGTCATGACCGGCTGTCGCATCCACGCCATCCACAGCGACGTCGATCACACGGTCGACTGGGCCAACGGCGGACCCACCACACCGGCCAACCTGGACCCCACCTGCCGACACGACCACCGCATCAAACACCAAGCCGGATGGACCTACCAAAAACTCCCCAACGGCCACCACCAATGGACCAGCCGACTCGGACACACCTACACCAACAAACCCCAACCACCCTAAGAACCCCGGGCGATCAGCCCGAAGGCACTTCCCTTGAAGAAGCTTCCCCCAAACGCACTTCCCGAGAGTCGCACCAATGGATAGGGGGGAAGAACCATGTGTCTTCGTTGCCGGAGTATGTTGCTGCGCGAATACCAAAGACATCTCACAAAGACCATCAAACAGTATGGATGGGCATGCCAGTCGGTTTCGTCATCTGCGGACGAGCTTGGACCCAACTGGGTGTACACGATCGGAATCGAACGGTTCGGTCAGCCGGAACTCATCATCGTCGGGATGCCCGATAGGCAAGCCGCCACCATGCTCAACGACCTCTGCCGAGCGTCAACCACGGGCGATGAGCCCTGGCCCGCGCCAGGCGACATCATGGTCCATTCCTGTGGCGATGCCTCACGGGTCGCCGTTCTCGAAGTGGATGCTGACATCATCACCGCCGGAGAATGGTTCAACATGGCCATCTATCGTCGGGCGAGCGGGTCCGAAGGGTTCCGAGCGATCCAACTCGTCTGGTCGGATGAACACGGCCGGCTTCCGACCATCACGACCGAACAACAACCGCTCCTCGGTGACCCGTGGTGGACGGCGCCGTAACTGGCCGGGAAGTGAGCGACGCTAGGCGCCTCCCCCCTGACCGATCTTCTGGCGGAACCGGGTGGCGCGGTCGGCGAGATCGGCCACCCATTCGCCGTTGGCAGCCTCGGATCCGTATAGAGCAATGCCACGTTCGGCCCAGAGCAGGCCCGAGTCCCAGGCCTTGGCTTTCTGCTGCCGAATACACATCTGCCGATAGGTCTCAAGCATCGGAACCTTGCCAAACTTCTCGACCAGTGAAGGCTGGATCGACTCCATCTCGCTGTCGTGGAGAACGCAGGCCTCGTCATACTCCGCCAAGGCGGACTCAAAGGTGTCCCGGCAGTAGTACAGATCCTTTTCGAGCTGAGCAAACATAAAGTGCCGATCGATCGGATGGGTCTCCGTTTCCAACAGTTTGCGGACCTGGCCAATGCGGCGGACCGAGTCTCCGGCAAGTCCGTCCGTCCAGGACAGGTCGTAACGCGAGTCTTCCCGGTCGGTCGAGGCGGCCACGCTCAATCCGGTCCTCACCGACCGACGACCCTGACGCCGGGTCGTAGAGTCATCGACCGCGGTAGGGGGCAAGCCGAAATCGGTCGGGTCGTACGAGAGAAACACCCCCAACTGCCCGGGGCCGTTCGCCCGACGTCCCCCACCGGCGATGACTCCTCGCAAGCCAATCGCCCTGCCGTGCTGCCGTTCAAGACGGACGATGGAATGCTGCATGTCGGCCGCATCCTCCCGGGACAGATGGCCGACACGATGGTCGGTCACGACGACATCTACGGCGTATTCGTCGTACGGGTTGTTCGGGTCGGGTCGCAGAATCGCGATCACGTTCTGACGGATCCGGTCGGGTCCCCCGGGATGCTCGCCGACGATATGCCATAGCGCGTCCTGATGACGGGACTCACCGGCCACTTCAAGGGACTGCCTGCCACCGAGCACGAGGACGTCTGGCTGATGGGACGAAGAGGAGGATTCAGACGGCGAATCTCCAACGGTTGCCATGGCACTTCCTCCACCACCGAACCTAGCGAACCCGGTCGGAGTCCGGGTGGATACTGACGAAGAAGCAGACCCACGTCACGAACACCCCTGTTACGCTCCGTCGCCGTGAAACCATGGGAACAACTCACTGAACGAGGACGGTTTCGACGGATCCGAACGGTGGCCACCGAAGCCCTCCGTCATTTTCCGATCACGCCGACGTCCATGCGCCTGGTCGGTGGCTTCACCAACGTGATCTTTCGCATCGATACGGCTACATCGACGTACACGCTCCGGGTCGACTACATCCAGGACCACACAGACGAAGACGTTGCTGTCGAACTCGACTGGTTGGCGGCCCTGGAAGAATCCGACCTTGACGTGTGTCGGGTCATGCCGGCCACCTCAGGCGAGCGCTCGGTCTACGCCGCCGCGACCGGGGTGCCGGAGCCACGGCGATGCGTCTTGTTCGAATGGATCCCTGGCAAGCCGCTGGCCGAAGACCTGACCCCGCCTCGGTACGAACAGTTGGGCCGGCTCTCAGCGAGCCTGCACATCGCCGGGAAGGACTATCAGCCACCTCATCAGCCGATGGCCTGGGACAAGGTCTTTTATTGGCAGGAGCCCTCGGATCCGGTGGTCTATCACCTGCCGGAACACGCCCACCATTTCGCCGGCGGTCGGATGGAAATCCTCGAACGGGCCATCGATGCGGTGACTCCGGCCTTCGGGAGACTGGACCCGAAGGGCGCCCAGATCATCCACGCCGACCTGCATCCCTGGAACGTGCACGTGGCCCGATCACGAATGATCGCCCTCGACTTCGAAGACGTGGCGTGGGGAGATCGCGCCCAGGACATCGCCATCACGCTGTTCTACGAGCGCGATCACCCCGAGTACGCCGACTTGCGGGCCGCCTTTGAGACCGGCTACCGCCAGGTGGCACCGTGGCCAGTCGAATATGAAGGGCAGCTCGAAACGTTCATGGCGGCTCGCACGATCATGTTTGTCAACTTCATGCTCAACCTTGGCGAAGACCCAAAGGAGTTCTATGAGCGAGCTTTCCCTCGCCTCGAACGGTTCCTGGAGCGCTTCGCCACCAGCTAGCCAGGCGCCGACTGGGTAGTCGCGCCGCCTAACCCTTGCGCGGTACCGACACCATCGTGCCACTTAGGGCAGACCGACTCCCCGACAAGTGACGCAGCAGATCAGCGGCTGCCTCGGCAGGGGAAACCAACATGCCATCGTCTTGGAACGACTTGAACACCTTGCTTACTTCGGTGGGAGCCAACCGGGCTTCAGTCTGCATGTCGGTGTCAACTACCCCCGGCCGCCAGACAAAGCTGGCCAGTCCTGGAGCTTCAACTGCAAGCTGGCGGGCCAAATACTCTTCACCTGCCTTGGCGATTCCATAGGACCCGACCCCGATCAGATTCCGCTCGGCGATGCCAGATCCGACGAAGACGAAACATCCCTCGCCTTGTTCAAGCATCGCCGGCATCATCGCCCTGACGAGGTGCAAACCGCCATCGAGGCTTGCTCCAAGAATCGCCGCCGATTCGCCTGCGGTGGTTTCCCAGATCATTGGACCGGCCCCGGCTACCGCTGCATTGTGAATGACGCCAAATGGGCCACCGAGTTCGACGGCTGCAGCTGCGATATGGACCGCGGTTTCAGCCGAGCCAATGTCACCTGCCACCACCCGCACCCGATCTGGGTCGCCAAGCTCATCGGCCTTGGCCTGAAGGGCAGCAGCCTTCCGGGCGTTGAGAACCAAGCGGGCTCCCCGGGCCCACAGACCATCGGCAATCGCCGCGCCAACCCCCCTGGACGCGCCGGTTACCACCCAGGTTTCTGAGGCAAAGGTCATCCCACCGCTCCTCTTGGTCCCGCCATCTTCGTCCGGTCGTCCATCAAGCCCTCCCAGGTCAAAGGCCACGATACCGGATCAACCGGGCCAGTCAGGGCCTGCACGTTCCCTGAGTCTGCCGGGAGATTCTCATTGCAGCCCTGATGCCGATGGCAAATCGCCAGCGCCCCTCGATACCTTCCACCCGGTGGGTTTCGGAGACCATTGGTCCGGCCCGGCATGGGCCTCGGTAGTATCGGCCCGACTCAGCCATAGGACCACCTTGCAGACACCAAACCCACCGCCAGTGCGGTACGCCAAGAGCGATGACATCAACATCGCATACCAGGTGTCCGAAGCCAACGGCCCCGACCTGGTGTACGTATCGGGATGGATCTCCCACCTCGACATGATGTGGGAGGATCCGTATCAAGCCCAGTTCCTGCATCGGCTAAGCCAGTTCAGCCGGCTGATCATGTTTGACAAGCGAGGTGTCGGCCTCTCCGACCGGGTCTCCATTGAACACTTGCCAACCATGGAACAACGAATGGACGACGTGCGGGCCGTGATGGATTCCGTGGGCTGTGAGGAGGCGTACCTTTTTGGCCACTCTGAAGGAGCTGTGCTCAGCACCCTCTTCGCGGCCACCTATCCCGAAAGAAGCCTCGGGCTGATGCTTTACGGCGGATACGCAGCCAAGAGTACGCGCGCCGACTACCCGTGGGCTCCGAGTCCCGAAGCTCAAGCAGAGCGCCTCGATCTGGTATTGAATCACTGGCCCGACGGGGTGAGTTTCGAATCACGAGCTCCCTCGATGATCGGCAACCAGGCCTTCTTCGACGGCTTCGTAAAATACGCCCGCTCGGCCGCCAGTCCGGCCGCCGCCCATGCCCTGGCCGTCATGAACGACCAAATCGATATCCGGGACATCTTGAGCAGTGTCGCCGTACCAACCTTGATCGTTCACCGCACCGGAGATAGGTCCACCCCTATCGAAGGGGCCCGATACATGGCAGCACGAATCCCTGAGGCCAAATTGGTCGAACTCGACGGCGAGGATCATCTCCCCTGGACGGAAGACTCCGAATCGGTTCTCACCGAAATCGAAGAGTTCGTCACCGGGACAAGGCCCGAGCGTGAGATCACCCGGGTCCTATCCACTGTCTTGTTCACCGACATCGTCGACTCGACCGTCCAGGCCGTCGAAATGGGCGATCAAGCCTGGCGACACCTGCTCGATCGGCACGACACCCTCTGCCGCAAACAAATCGAGCATCATCGGGGCCGTCTCATTAAGACAACCGGAGACGGCATCCTTGCCACGTTCGATGGCCCGGCCCGTGCCATACGTTGTGGCCACGCCATCGCCAGCGCCGCTCGGGATCTCGGCATCGAAATCCGCGCCGGACTCCACACCGGCGAGATCGAACTGCGCGACGACGATATCGGTGGAGTCGCCGTCCACTTCGCCTCGCGGGTCATGGGCTATGCAGGGTCCGGTGAGGTAGTCGTTTCCCGGACGGTCAAAGACCTTGTGGCCGGATCAGGCCTCGCCTTCACCTCACTCGGGGAGCAATCGCTCAAAGGGATCCCCGGCACCTGGGAGCTGTTCTCCGTCCAAGGCTGACCTGCCGCCCTATCGACGGCTAGTCGTGGAACATTCGGCTTCGAGGGTGCCCGGAACGGCTTCGACTTCGTCGGTGAGCCCGTTGGAGCCAGAAGATGAATCGGGGATCTCTATCCATCCTTGCAGTACTGACCTTGACATCCACCGCGTGTTCGTCGGCTCAAGGCCTTGAGAGCAACGAAACCACGACGACTACGGGTCGGGTGGCGGTGACCACGACAAGTCAGGCGGTTGCGACAACCACCACAGCTACGCCAGTGCCGACGACGATCTCCGACCCGACGGTCGTTCTCGCCGACGACCTATGGATTGTCTATCAGGGCGGAAGTGGCGGGGACCAGATCTTCCTGATTCGTCCTGATGGCACCGGAGCACATTCCCCGACCGAAGAGGTCAGCGGCTACGGCCAGACCAACCCCGACTGGTCACCAGACGGACAGCGCATCGTATTCGCTGTGGCCAACCAGAACGGCACAGAGGACCTGCGGATCGTAAACGCCGACGGCACCGAAGCCACCGTCGCCTTGGCCTGCGTCGATCCGTGCCAATACTTCGACGATCCAGCCTGGTCTCCTGACGGAACGATGATTGTCTTCACTCGGATGACCGAGGATTCCGACGGTGTACGGTCAACCCTCGAGACCCTCAACGTCGCTACCAAAGACACCGAGATCATCCTCGATGCTGGACCGACTGACTTCTACGCCGGACCCCGCTGGTCGCCGGACGGGAAGTCGATCGTCCTCGAGGTTGTGCATCGGACCGGTCCGGCTGGTGACGCCGAAGTCACGGGAGTCACCTTGTCGGTCATCGACCTCACCACGACCCCGCCGACCGTTCGCCCACTGACGGAGCCCGAACTGTATGCCGAGACGGCCGACTGGAGCGAGGACGGAACGCTCATCGTGTTCGCATCCCTCGGCGCCCCGGGCCACGAAGCATATGATCTGTACACGATCCATCCCGACGGGTCGGATCTCACCCGCCTGACGACGCTCGCTTCATCGGGCGGCAACGTACCCATCCGTCGTTCACAGCCGACGGCCGGATAATCTTTGTCGCAAACCTGGGGGACGGGACGGACGGCGTCCTGGCGACGATCCCCATCGACGGTGGCGACCCGGTTCCGGCAACCAGCACCGGTTACCGGGGTGGATACCACCCGAAGATGCGGCCATAACCAGTCGGCCAATCGACTAACTAAACGACCGGCCCCGAAAAAGGTCCGGCGGCATGGACGGCGACACCACCGACCATCGTCAGGTCGGACCGAACGCTGGTAAGCGAATCAGGGTCAATGGCAAAGACATCATCGGACAGAACCGCGATATCGGCGAGCATGCCTGGCTTCAGCGTCCCCCGTTTGTGTTCGTCGAGCGAGAACCAGGCGCTCCCGGAGGTGTAGGCAGCCAGCGCTTCTTCGATGGTCAACCGATGGCGTTCCGAACGGGGCGGGGCGCCGTCGATCGACTTGCCGGTCACCAGCCAGTGGATGCACTGCCAGGGATCATGGGAAGCAACCACCGTCCCATCCGTACCAGCACCCAACGGGATTCCCAGGTCGAGGATGTCCCGGAGCGGCGGCGAGTCGATGGCGATCTCCTCACCCCAGAAAGCGGCCGAATCGGCCGATCGCATGATCATCCGATCCTGGATCGCAATCCCGATGCCCAACGCTTTGACCCGTTCGAGGTTACGGCGTCCGATCGGCTCGGCATGAGCCAGCGATACACGGCCCCGAAGACCGACGTCCGCGGCGACCTCCTCAAACACATCCAGAACGGCACCAATGGTCGGGTCGAGGACCGCATGCATATGGATCGGCCACCCGGCCAGAGACAACATACGGGTGATCTCGGTGAGATCGGCTTTGGCCTCCTTCGATACCTCGAACGGCCTGACCCCTTCAAGGTCGTGGCAGCCGAAGGTAAGGATCTCACCTGCGCCGACATAACGGAGCATGTCATCTCCAAAGCCGGGTTGGACGTATCGGACCCATTGGCGCAGGTCTTCGACCTCGGTACCGCGCCCTCCGGGAACGACATATAGGCCAACCCGCAACGTCATCTCTCCGGCTCTCCAAGTATCAAAGAGCGCTCCGTATGACTCGGGGATCACGCCGAAGCCCCCCGGATCGATCACGCCGGTAATACCGGTCGCATTGAAATCAGCCATGAGAGCCTTCGTCGAGGCGACCTGGGCCGCCCGGGTGGGAGCTGGGATTTGTCCGAGAACCATGCCAAAGGCGCCCGGCCCGCGGATCAAGCCGGTAGGAGCGCCCGTGGCATCGCGTTCGATCTCACCGCCAGGCGGGTTCGACTCTCCGAGTGCGAGATTGGCGGCCATCGAGTTGAGGATTGCCCATTCGTACAACAACTGGACATAAACCGGGTGATCGGGAGCGGCCCGGTCGAGCTCGGCTTGAGTGGGTCCGCGGCCCTCGGAGAACTGCCCGGGATGCCAGCTGCCAAGGACCCGCAGCCAGGTGCCCGCCGGAGTGGAGGACGCGGCGACCGCGATACGCCGGAGTCCCTCCTCCAAACTAGGGACCCCATCCCAGCGGACTATGTCATTCCAGGTCTGGCCACCACGCAGGAAATGAACGTGTGAATCGATAAGACCAGGAATGGCCCGCCGCCCGTCGAGATCCAGGACGTCGGCGCCCCGTTCGGCTATTTCTCGAACCGCCTCATCGGAGCCGGCAGCCAGGATCTTTCCGTTGCGGATCGCCACTGCTTCGACATGTTCGTCGCCGGTCCAGATCCGTCCGTTTACGAGTAGGCGATCGCCGTGCTCAACCGTCATCGGTTGTCCCTTCTGTCGTCTCGATATGTCTTCATATCTTCTTCACCGTACGCCATCAGTTGAAGGTCGCTGCTTTGGCATCCTATTATCCGCCCGTCAGAGAACCGCCAATAGTCGTAGGGTTCATTCGGGTAATCGGGATTCCGTCGAGCCAAACCCGGGCGAGACATGGCAAGCAGATGATGGATACATGAGCATAAAAGAGAACCTTGGCGCGGGCGGCGTGACCCTGCTCGACGTCGCCCGCGAAGCGGGGGTTCACGTCTCGACGGTTTCACGTGCCCTTGATCCTGCTCACCACTCACGGGTAAAAGACGCCACCCGCCAACACATCGAAGCCGTCGCCGACCGGCTCGGTTACCGTCCCGACATGGTGGCCCGCGGCCTGAAAAGCGGGCGCACCGCCACAGTCGGAGTGATCGTCGCCGACCTCGGCAACACCTTCATCACACCGGTCATCCACGCCTTGACGGCAGCCGTCGAATCCGCAGGAATGATGCCGATGATCGCCGAGACCGAAGACGACCACGATCGTTTTGCGAACATTCTCGATCACATGCTTAGCCGACGAGTCGACGCCATGATCGTGATGAGCGCTCGTTCGGCCGATCGGCAAGTCCTCGAGTCGGCCGGGCGAATTCTTCCCATCGTCGTGGCGGGCCGTCCCCTCGACGGGACAAGCCTTCCCGAAGTTGTAGTTGACGAACACGCCGGTGGCCGCCCCATCGCCGAACACTTCGCCGAATCGGGGCACAGCCTGGTTGCCCAACTTCGCGGGCCGCTCGATGTGGCCAACTTTCCCCGCCGAGATGAGGGCTTCACGGCCGCGTGCCGCGAGCACGGGATTGAGCAGGTGCTCGTCCCGGAAACAGCCACCCTGCCGGTCATCACCGAAGGACGCCGGATCATGGAAGCCCTGATCAACACGACGACCTCCATGCCGACGGCCATCTTTGCGCACAACGACCTCATGGCGCTCGGGGCACTCTCACGACTCCGCGAGAACGGAATACGAGTTCCCGACGATCTTTCGCTGGCGGGTTACAACGACCTTCCCATGGTCGGCCACATAACGCCGTCACTAACCACCGTGAATTACCCTGGCAAGGACGTAGGAAGGTTGGCTGGCGAAATGATCCTGCGTCTTCTTGGTGGAGAAGAGGTTGAGAGCTGCACCCTGAAGCCCGAACTCGTTGTCAGAGAATCCACCAGAGCAACCAAGTAAGGCGGAGCACGCATGGAACAACCATTCGAGATGATTCACACCGGCGAGAATGAGCGTCGCTTCAACATGCCGTACACGCCGGCTGTCAAAGTGCATTCGGGAAAAATGGTGTTTCTGGCCGGCGTCACCGCCGCCCCGGTCTATCACAGCCATCCCCATATCGCTGCCGAGTTCGACGACATCCCGCTCGATCCCGGCGACCAGGCAGCCATGGCCATCGAAGCCATCCGCCAGGTCTTGGTCTCCGCCGGTGGCGGCCTCGAACACGTCGTTGAGATAACCCGCTACATCGTCGACATCGCCGACAACCAGGACGCCATCAACCGGGTGCTCGGACAGGCGTTCGGGAACCATCGACCGGCCAGTACCACGGTCGAGGTGGTCCGTTTGGCGACCGATCCTCGCCTCGTCCTGGAACTGCGAGTCGTGGCAGCCGTTCCCGAATAACCCGGCGGCTAGGTAACCAACCAACCGCCATCGATGTTGAGGTTGTGGGCGTTCATGCCGGGGTTTTCTAGGAGGAAGACCGTGGCTCCAACGACGTCGGAAGTGGTAATGAGCCGACCGCTGGCCGTCCGTGCCTTCAGACCTTCCAGCATGGCGGCCGGCTTGTCCGCCCAGTACCAGCTGTCGCCGACCACGGCCGGGTGAATCGAGTTGACCCGCACCGGGCTCAGCTCGATAGCCAACGAACGAATCATCGTGCTGACGCCACCGTTGACCGTGGTGATCGTGGTCGACCCCGGATACGGACGCTCTTTGGCAAGACCACCGAAGATCACAATGGAACTGCCCTCACCCAAGCGATCGCCGAGGACCCGGATGAGTTCAAGCGGCCCGATGAGTTTCATGGTCACGAGCGCCGTGGCTCCTTCGATCTTGAAATCCTTGGCGGTGTTCTCGTCACGCAGCACGGCGGTGATGACGAGATACTTGATGTCCCCGAGATCGGCCAGACTTGCGGCGATCGACTCCGGCTGAGCGAGGTCGAGGCTGATACCGGAAGTGTTGCCACCGACATCGGCCGCCGCCGCTTGGGCCCGAGCCAGGTCCCGGCTCGTCAGGTACACCTGCTCACCCGCATCGGCGTAGTGCCTGGCAACGTCGAGACCAAGACCAGATGAACCTCCGACAACTAGAACTGCTCCAGCCATGACAACCACCCTTCAAATCTGCTTGTGTCCGCTCGGAATCGATTTTCCCCGCCCGCCCCGACAGGCGCGAAACGGTTCTGGTAGGTTAGTGCAAACGTTTGCATGATGTCTGGGAACATTCAGTTAATGCTCCGGAGCAACCCGCTCCGGGCACGGAGGAGGAACAAGACATGACAAGATCGTCTCAAAGTCAGTTTCTACGAGGACTCATACTGCTCGTCGCGTTTGCCATGATCGCCGCCGCCTGCGGGAGCTCAACGAGCGATACAACGGCTGCCGCAAGTCCCGGCACCACCGCAGCCCCAAGCACCCCCGACACCACCGCCGCCTCGAATACGCCTGACACGACTATGGCACCTACCGCTCCGAGCGGTGACCCGATCGTCATTGGAAGCACGCTGGCCCTTACGGGCTTTCTGGCACCAACCGCCGCCATCCACAAGGTTGCCGGGGATCTGTTCGTTGAACAGTTGAACGCCAATGGCGGCCTCCTCGGCCGACCGGTCGAATGGGTTGTCCTCGACGACGAATCCGTACCGGACCAGGCTGCCGCCCTCTACGAGCGCCTCATCACCGAAGACGGCGTTGACGCCATCATGGGACCATACGGAACCGGAACCATCACCGCCGCCATGCAGGTCGCCGAGCGCTACGGGTACGTGCTGCCCCAGCACACCGGAAGCCTCACCTACACCTACGGGTATGACTGTCAGTTCCCGGCCTGGCCAGCTGGTCGCAATCCGAATATCACGAACTCCGAACTGGTCTTTGACGCTCTCGAATCGACCGGCACTCCGCCGGCCACGATTGCTTTCGTCATCAACCAGTTCCCTGGCACGATGTACGTCGCGTACGGCGAGCCAGACACCGACGAAGGCGGCGCCGTCTCTATCGCCAAAGACCGCGGGTATGACGTCGTACTCGACATTCAGTACCCGAGCACAACCAGCGATTGGGGCCCGATCGCCGCGCAGGTACGCGACGCCGACCCTGATTTCTTGTTCCTTGGAGCCCTCGGCGTCGACGGACCGAACCTGATCGCTGCCATGGACGCCCTTGACTACCAGGTACCTGGCATGTTCCTCCAGTGGCCCGCCCCGGGACCCATGTTGGGAGCCGGTCCGTCTGCAGATGGTGCCATGTCGGTGACGGCGTTCGAGCCACATACACCGTTCACAGATAATCCAGCCTATGCGGCGATCGCTCAGGCGTTCTCGGATGCAGCCGCGGCGGCCGGACTGCCGTACACGGCATTTGAAACCCAGGCTTCGGCCTCATGGGCTGCCTGGCAGATCCTTATTGCCGGTATCGAAGGCGCCGGAAGTCTCGACCAAGCCGCAGACTGTGACTATCTGCTGAACAACACGATCGACACCGTCTTCGGTCCGATCGACTTTGATCCGGACCAGAACAACTACTACGGCGACCTGTCGTACGTCAAGCAGATCCAGAACGGTGACTGGGTGGTCGTCTGGCCCGCCGACGGCGCCCCCGACGGCGTGAGCGTGCAATACTCGCCGGAGGGATGACCCCCTGCAGTACTGAGCCTCGCCAGTTTGATTCGAGATCGCGGTCGGTTTCCAGCCGACCGCGATCCGGATCGAACCGGCAACGGCCAACCACGGATGTTGGGACAGCTCGATGACGCTCTACGGACAAGCCATCATCTCGGGAGTTCTGGCCGGTGGCCTCTACGCCATGATGTCCCTCGGCGTATCCCTCAGCTGGGGTGTTCTAAAGATCATCAACCTGGCCTACTTTTCATTCATTCTGCTGGCGGGATATGGATCCTACGAACTCGCTACCAACCACGGATGGGACCCATTTCTGACCGTGCTGGCAGTGGTTCCGGCGGTGGTAATCGTCGGAGCACTCCTTCAACTGTTCTTCGAAAAGGTCAAGATCGGTGAGTTCGAGTCCCTCCTCGT
>JAENVV010000305.1 GCA_016650365.1 Acidimicrobiia bacterium | reverse complement strand
TGCGCTGGTCGAGCAGGCGGATGTCGTCATCGACAACTTCCGACCGGGGGTGATGACCCGCCTCGGCATCGATCACGAAACATTGAAGAAGCACAAGCCGTCAATCATCACGGTTTCGGTGACTGGCTTTGGTGAGTCCGGTCCTGCTCGTGACAGGCCGGCATTCGATCTCGTTATCCAGGCCTTCAGCGGCCATGTCGACATAACCGGTGATCCCAACGGTCCCCCCGCCCGGGTCGGCATTCCAATCGCTGACCTCTCAGGCGGGATTTTCACCTGCATTTCGGTGCTCGGAGCCCTGGTCGGGCGTGGGCTTCACGGAGACGGCCACCACGCCGACGTCGCCATGCTCGACTCACTCGTGTCGATGCTCACCTACGACGCTCTGGGATTCCTCAACGGGAGTGGAGAAGTAACCCGCCAGGGGACAGCTCACGCCCACATGGTGCCCTGGCAGGCGTTCGAGGTGAAGGATGGGTATGTGGTGATCGCAGCCCGAGACGAGAAGTTCTGGCGGAACCTTTGCGACGCATTGGGCAGACCCGACCTCAAGAGCGACCCTCGCACCATCGACAACACCACCCGTGTCGCCAATCGAGGATTCGTGGTCGGGCTGTTAGAGGAGGCCTTTCTCACCAAGACCAAGGATGAATGGATGGCGATCCTCGACGAGTTCGATATCCCGGCTGCCCCCGTCAATGACTTCGCCGGCATTTTCTCCGATCCGCAGATCGAGGCCCGCGAGATGGTCAAGACTTACCACCACCCGACGCTGGGTGATGTTCGCTATCCACCCAGCCCGATGAAGTTCGATAACTGGGAGTTTCCCAATCATCCGGCGCCGATGCTTGGTGAGCACACCCGGGAGGTCCTTTCAACCCGACTCGGGTATTCGTCCGAGGAGATCGATCGGCTTGCCGCCGGGGGGGTGGTGAAGACGTGGATGGAGACGGACCCGGGCTGAGGCGGACCGGTCAGTCGCTGCCGGCGGTCCTGTTCACATCGACCCTTTCAGCCACCATCGGGA
>JAENVV010000304.1 GCA_016650365.1 Acidimicrobiia bacterium | reverse complement strand
CGTTGAAGCTCCTGTATCATAAATCCAGATTCCACAAATACCTCGGCTGGACCGTTGAGGGTCGGCTACGCGAGCATCTGGTTCTCGACGGACGGGTACAAGATGCCATCTGCCTTGGGATTCTGGAGCGGGAATATCGGGACATCGCTTTGCCGAGACTTAACGTGATGATCAAACAGGCACTGCTCGCTCAAAAGAAGGATACCGAACAGAGTGCCTGACCGGTACAGCGGGAAGGTCGCCGTCATCACCGGAGCGACACGCGGAATAGGCCGGCTTATCACCGAATACTTCCTGGCTGAGGGTGCAGCCGTCCACGGAATTGCCAGGAGCGAAGCAACGATCAACCATGAAACCTACACGCATCACGCGGGAGTCGACATCGCCGACGAAGGGGCAGTCCGTGACGCCTTCCGCTCAATTCGCTTAACCCACCGGTCGATCAACATTCTTATCAATAACGCGGGCGCCGTTGCTTCACAGCATTCGTTACTCCTTCCCGTTTCCGAAGCATCCGAGGTAGTACGAACCAACGTAATGGGCGCGTATTGCGCCTCGCGAGAAGCGGCGAAGCTCATGCGAAAGAGCGGTGGCCGGATCATTACCATCGGTTCAATGGCCGCAGCGCTCGAGCCTGCTGGCGATTCGATATATGCCGCTTCCAAGGTCGCCAGTGAAACCCTGATGAACGTCATGGCCAAGGAGTTCCAGTCCTGGGGGATCACCTGCAACACAGTCGGCGTCACGGCTATCAAGACCGGCATGTTTCACGGATTCTCCGAGGAAGTTCTCGATGGCGTAATCGCCGGATTGCCAATCCCGAGATACGCGACCGAAAAAGACATCTTCAACGTCATCGACTTCTTCGCATCGGACGACAGCGACTACATCACCGCACAGACCGTGTATCTCGGTGGGGTGCACTGACCCTCCGGGGCGCTGCCGACGGTGCCACATCCAGCGTCAGATCCTGTTAACCGCCCAAGTTAGGACGTTGGCCCCTGGTCTGAGGTCGGCAATGACGAGAAGGTGGGAATACATAGCAAGCACCCCCTACGGGAATGAACATCGACAGCGACATCGACCTCACCTCGCCAGGCGCAACAGCGAATCGCAGTCACAAGAACGGGGGGCTACTGGGGGCTGACCAGGCCGATTCCAAGCACGGAGTCGGCTTGGTCGTGAGCGGGGCGCAAGATACCGCAACCTCGAACGACCTTCTACCCCATAACGATTGCGGGCTATCGAGGCGGCTTGGCCCCCCAACGCTGCGAACGGAAACGCCGCCCGGAACCTCAACGCGGCAATGGCACCAGGTTCCTGAGGAGCCAGTGGGTTCCCCCGTCGTAGGCCCGGGCTTCCCGATCAATCCACAGATCCGTTGGATATCCGATTTGGGGATCAAAGGTCACCTCGACCGGCACGCCGGCCGCCACGGCCCGTTCGATGGCAGCGAACATCTCATCCACGGTCAACCCCCGATCGGCCGGTGCGACTACCTCACCATCGGTGACGACCACCTCGCCCGTGAATGGTTGGCATTCCCCGCAGTCATCATCGAAGTCATACCGGTAGCTGGTGTAGCCGACCGCCGCCCAAAGCTGACGGGCCTCGGCGAGAGGTACGAGCAACGAACCTCCGGTCGTGGTCGACTCGACCGGACCAGTCACGGTCGGGACTACCGGGGTAGACTCATGAATCGTCTGGCCACCGCACGCAGCGACCAACACGGCAAACACAAAAACACAGGCAAGAATTTTCATGACGCTTTGACGTCCTAAGTGCCTGGTTGGTTCACCGATTTACATCACCGGCCCCGATTTTTCCTGCGCCGTTGGACCCAGCGACCAGGGACTCAAGCCAATTGAGCAACGGTATCTCTTGATACCGGCAGCACGAGCCAGCAGGGGCGAAAGCGATCACGCGAGAGATATGCTTGGTACATGCCAACGGAAGCCATCACCGCCCTTGTCCTGATAGTCGTGCTGGTACTCGCAGTAAACATCGTCGCCCGCCGTCGTGGCTACAACGTCGGAGGTAATGCCGTTGTCCAATGTCGCCGTGGCCACTTGTTCACAACGATCTGGATTGCTGGAGCGTCGTTCAAGTCCGTGCGCCTCGGATGGGTGAGGCTGCAGCGTTGCCCGGTCGGTCATCATTGGACCATGGTCACGCTCCTGAAGGAAGCGAACCTGACCGACGAACAACGACGCCTCGCCTCAGAACACCGCGACGTGCGGATCCCTTGACCGGACTGAGCATCAGGAACCAAATTGAACGGTTGTGCCGTCGTAGCTCTTGTAACCGGGCCCATGGGCCCGCTCTGTTCTCAAGGAGAGTTAAGACATGAATATCAATACAACTCGCCGGTTGGCTGTCCTCCTCGCTGCGCTGATGATGATCGCCGCCGCGTGCTCCAGTGCTGACTCAGACGATCCAGCTCAGGTGCCTGTCAATGATCAGCCGAACGACAACCCCGTTGCCAGCGGCGCATGCACCATCGACGAACCGAACTGCAACGACACGGTCATCGGTGGCGAACCACAGGTATTGCCCGGCGACAATTCCGACGCGGGCTCCTCGGGTGGCATGACGGTGGACGGTGGACTCTCGGTTTCCGACGCACTCAGCGGTGGCGTCTCGGGGGTCCTGGCGGTCCAGGGATTCATCGTGGATGATGGCACCGGAGCCAAGTTGTGCGAGGCCCTCGCCGAATCCTTCCCCCCGCAGTGCGCCGGTGCTTCAATGCCCATTTCCGGTTACGAAACGGCAATCACCACACCGTTCATTAACGAACAGAACGTGATGTGGACCGACCAGACCGTTTCCCTGTTCGGTGAAATTGTCGACGGTACCTTCGTCGTCTCTTCAGCGGTTTCCGGTTAGTTCCCGCGGAATCTCAGGAACGGATTCTCGTGTTGTTCGGGTCGTACATCGGCCGCAACGACATGACCGACGGATACTTTCGGCCGGCCACGTCCACCTGCCAGTCACCACCGTCGAGATAGGCGGTGGTGACTGGTTCGTTGGCTTCGATCATGCCCAGGCCAACGGCGCCACCCAGCGTATGACCGTACGAAGCTGATCGGACATAACCGACCTCGACTCCGTTGCGATAGACGACCTCCGCATGGAACAAAAGCGGAGCTGGATCTGTCAGTCGGACCTGAACGAGGCGGCGCATTAGCTTGCCGGCGGCCTTTTGGGCGAGCACGGCTTCCCTGCCGATGAACGGTTTGTCCAACGCCAGGGCGAATCCAAATCCGGCTTCAAGAGGGTCATCGGTGTTGTCGATGTCATGGCCGTAGTCCCGGTAGCCCTTTTCCATTCGCAGTGAAGCAAGCGCTTTGAGCCCGGCATGGCGCAGACCGAATGGTGCGCCGGCCGCCACCAGTCGGTCATAGACGTGCACGGCCTGCTCGGCCGGCACATACAACTCGTAGCCGAGCTCTCCGAGATAGGTGATTCGCACGCACAAGACCCTGGCGAACCCGACATCGATCCATCGGGCAGTCCGGAACGGGAACCGTTCGTTCGAAAGATCGACGGAGGTGACCGCTTGGACCAGTTCCCGGGACCGGGGCCCCTGGATG
>JAENVV010000303.1 GCA_016650365.1 Acidimicrobiia bacterium | reverse complement strand
CTCGAGGCGATCGCAGCCGAGATCAGCCGGCTTCCCGAGGTCGACTACCTGGTGATAACAACCGGGCGCTTCGACCTTCTCGCCGAAATCGTCTCCGAGGACAACGACCACTTCCTCCGCATCCTCAAGACGATCCGGAGCATTCCGGCGGTCGAAGCAAGCGAGGCATTCACCTACCTGAGACTCGAAAAGCAAAGCTACGACTGGGGAGCCCGATAAGAGGTAGGCCGCCCGAAAAGGCATAAGCCCGAGGGAGTTAAGCCCGAGGAGCTAAGACTTGCGCTCGTAAACGGGTTTGCCGGCGATGAGGGTCGTCGTCACTCGGGTGTCACCGATGCCTCCATCCCGGAAGGGGTCGCGGTCGAAGATCACCAAATCGGCGTCCTTGCCTCTCTTGATCGAGCCGGCACGATCGTCGATCCGGTTGATCTTGGCTGAGCCCATCGTGAAGGCGTTGAGGGCCTGCGTCAACGTCAAAGCCTCGTCTGGCAACAATGGCGCGACACCGGGTTGGCCGGCCGGCCGTCTCGTCACCGCTACCTCAGCCTGAAGCATCACGTTTGACGTCGAGACATACCAATCCGAACCCGCTCCCAGTTCGGCGCCGGAGCGGAGAAGCCGGCCAAAGGGATAGAGGCGAGAGGCCTGGGCCGGAGACAGGAAGGGAATTGTGAGTTCGTCCATCTGGGGCTCATGGCACGCCCAGTAGGGCTGGGCGTTGGCGGCGACCCGAAGCGGGCGGAAGCGGGGAATGTCATTCTCGTGAATGAATTGAATGTGGGCGATGTGATGCATCACTCCCCCATCGCCATTCGTCGACCTGGCAGCTTCCACGGCATCGAGTGCGTTTCGAACGGCCCGATCGCCAATCGCATGGAAATGGCATTGGAATCCCAAACGATCGAGATCAACGACGATTCGACTCAATGACTCATGATCGATGAAGTCGATTCCCGAGTTATCAGTTGTCTGGCCGCGACCGTCGCCGTACGGATCCAACATGGCGGCAGTGAAGTTCTCGGCCACACCGTCAAGCATGAGCTTCACGCTGGTCGGTCGATAACCGGGTGCAATGAGGGCCCGACGCCCGACCAGGTCTTCGATCTGCTCACGTCCGATGTGTCGATCCCACCACAAGGCACCGACGACAGAAGCGAGTAGCTCACCGCGGCCGGCCAAGGAGATATAGGCGGCTTCCTGCGGAAGCTGGACATCGGCATCCTGCCAGCCGGTGATTCCACAGGACAGCATGTAGGCCTGACCGGCCCGCAGGGCCTGGTCCCACTCAGCAGGTCCGGGTTCGGGGAGAATCGGCTCGATCAGCCCCATCGCCCCCTCGTGGAGGGTCCCCTGCGGGGAACCATCGGCTCGCCGCTCGATACGCCCGTCGAATGGGTCGGAAGTGTTGGCCGTTATGCCTGCCAACTCCATGGCTTTGCTATTGACCCAAGCGGCGTGACCGTCCCGGTTGTAGAGAAAAGCGGGCCGATCAGGCACGATCCGATCGAGTGCCTCAACAGTGGGAACCCCGCGCTCGAACCAGTCCATGGCCCAACCACCACCCCAGATCCAGTCCCGGTCGGGATGCAAGGCTGCATAACTCATCACCAGGTCGACGGCATCGTCGAGGTTCTCGGCGTCTTGGAGAGAGCAATTCAGAACCTTGCGGCCCCCCGAGGTCGGATGAACATGGGCATCGATGAACCCGGCGGTTACAAGGCCACCCTCGGCGTCGATCGACTCCG
>JAENVV010000302.1 GCA_016650365.1 Acidimicrobiia bacterium | reverse complement strand
ATCAAGGTATCCCCAAGAAGCTCAGTCGACTGCATACGACCGTTGGCCAATTCGAAATGCTCTTTGTCAACCAGATTTGGGACCAGTGCCTCGGTGGCCGTGTCAAAGAATGTCTCGCCCGAACCCAATGCAAAGGCAACGCCGTAGATGATCAAAGGAGAAACGGTTTGGGTGGCCACCGTCCAGGCGAGGCCGCCAACGGCCACCGCCCGGACCATGTTGACGATCACCATGACCAACTTGCGATCAAGACGGTCGACCATTGCGCCGGAGAAGAGGGAGAACAGAAACCACGGCAGGGTGCCCGCGACCACCGAGCCGCTCACCAGGAGGGGGTCGCTCGTCAGCCTGACCATCAATAGCGGAATCGCGGCGGCCATCAGACCGTCGCCGAAATTCGATATTGCTGCAGCTCCCCACAGTTTCGAGAAACGCTCCCCAATACTGCTCATCGGGCGCAAGAGTAGCTCCTCGCCGGTCACCGCGAGATGTCGACAGTCACTGCTGTCCGCCATACCCTTCATCAAGTCCCACGATGCGGGACGGTCCTGTATGGTGACGCAAGCACCCGGAGCTGGAAGCCAATGTCCAACGTACAATCGATCGAACGAGCGTTTCTGCTGCTGGAGGTTCTCGCCTCGGATCCGCTAGGCGTATCCGAGCTGGCGGCCCGATCTGGACTGCCAAAAAGCACCGTCGCCCGACTCATAAGCACCCTTGAGTCGCTAGGCGCCGTCGAAAGGTCCAACGAAGGACTGCTTACCGTCGGGACGAAGATTTCGGAACTCACCGGCAGCACATCGACCGGACCGGACCTGATTGCCCGGGTCCGACCACATCTCGTCTCGCTCTCGCGCGAGGTCGACGAGGATGCCGGCCTATCGGTCCCTGACGGATACCTGGTCCACTACATCAACCAGGCCGACTCGGACAACCCGGTGCAGATTCGCGATTGGACGGGCGAACTCGTCCCCATGCATTGTGTTCCGTCAGGATTAGTCCTGCTGGCGAGCTGGCCGTCGGAGCGGCTCGACCGATTCCTAGCCCGGCGGCTGACGAGATATACCCACAATACGGTGATCGACCCTTATGCAATTCGTCAGCGGTTGACTCAGATTCGCGCTGATGGCTATTGCTGGGTGTACGAGGAATTCGCCGAGGGAATCAACTCTGTGGCCGCGCCGGTCTACGACCGAGACCAAAGGGCCGTGGCTGCCATCCACGTCCATGGGCCGGCCTACCGCTTTCCATCCCCGGAAAGAGCGGTCGAAATCGCCGAACTCGTCAAAGCCAAAGCGGCTCAAGTGTCCAGGGACCTGGCCCACCTGGCCGGTTAGCTGTCGTTTCCGGTCGGGCGCTTTCGGAAGAACGGCGTCCAGCTACCAACGATGACTCGTCCATACCCGGACACTGGAGCTGTGCGGTTGGGAACGGCCTTCGTAAAGATCCGCCATAACGCATATACGGCCACCGGCAGGTAGTAGAGAGCGTTCGTCAAGAAGAACCCGCTCGGGCCGAACCGATCCATAACGACCGCCGTGACGATTGGCCCGATAATGGCACCGAGTCCGAAGATGAACATGAACGCGGCCGCCGCGCCGAGCATCTGCTCGCGATCAAGCACATCATTGATGTGCGAAATCGAGAGGGAATACATCGGATACAGGATCCCCCCGAACAGAAACACGCACAGATACATGAGCCCGCTTCCGGGTGCGAGAGTCGCCGCCACCGACATGAGGATGACACCGGCCAGCGCACAGCCAAAAATAACCCTTCGACGCGGGACGGCATCGGACAGATGGCCGATCGGGAGCTGGAAGACGATCCCGCCGACAACGCCGGCAGCCGCGAACAGACCGATCTTGGCAATCGCAAACCCTTCCAGGGTGGCATACACGGTGATCATGCCTGCGAAGGCCCCATTCGCAACTCCGGTGAGGAAGCCGGTGACTATTCCGAGCGGGGCCAGCTTCCAGAGCGTGGCGAAATTGATCGACCGCGAGATACCCAGGTCCGGGGCTTCCACATTGGTAAGGGTCAACGGCACGAGTGCCAACGAAACTGCGATCGAAGCCATGACGAACAGATCTACTTTAAGAGGATCGCCGAAGCCGAGCAGAGCCTGGCCGATGGACATACCCCCCATGGACATGATCATATAGGTGGCCAGCAGACGCCCCCTCGTCGCGTTAGTCGCCCTGGCATTGAGCCAGCTTTCCGACGTGATGTAGAGCCCGGCCATGGCGAGTCCGGTGACTCCTCGCATGACGATCCACACAGGGGGATTCACAAACAACCCGTTGATGAGGACGGCCGCCGAGGCCAGCGACGCCATAGCTGCGAACACCCGAATGTGTCCCACTGACTTGAGAACTCGCGGCACCTGAAAGGAACCAACGAGGAAACCGACGTAGTAGGCCGCGATGATGATGCCAGTGACCGTGGTAGGGAAGGCCTCCAACGTCGACCGAACGCCGATCAACGAGATCTGGAGGCCGTTGCCAACCATCATGAAAAGCACACCAAGAAACAGCGGCCAGGTCGCACTCGCCAGGGAGGGCTTCGGTCCTGATGTGGTGTGGGTGGTCACGGTGAAAACCGATGCTTCAGAGGGCGCTTCCTCAAGGTCCGAGGATCGCTAGAACAGTACACGTTCCCCGCCGTTTCCCGGCCGACCATACAGAAGTACGGTTGCCAACAAACGCGAGTGACCACATCGTCTATCGTGGATCATCTTCACGCCCGCGCCGCCTTCCAAGGACAGGAACCATGCCTTTTCCATCAGACCTGGATATCGCCCAAGCCGCGACTCCGCATCCGATCATTGCCATCGCCGAATCGATCGGCATCCATCCCGATGAGTTGATTCCCCAGGGAGCGACCAAAGCAAAGATTCATCTCGACATCCTCAAACGAATTGGCGGACAACCACGAGGCAAGTACATCGACGTGACCGCCATCACGCCCACCCCGCTCGGTGAAGGCAAAACCACCACCACGATCGGACTCACCCAGGGCCTCGGCAAGATCGGCAAGACTGCCATCGCCGCCATCCGCCAACCGTCAATGGGACCAACCTTCGGGATCAAAGGCGGGGCGGCCGGCGGCGGCTACTCCCAGGTCATCCCGATGGAAGAGTTCAACCTCCATCTCACGGGAGACATCCACGCCATTACCGCGGCTCACAATCTGGTGGCAGCCGCTATCGACGCCCGCTGGTTCCACGAAGGACGGATGACCGACGACCAGCTCAACAACCTCGGTCTCAAACGACTGGGCATAGACCCGAACCAGATCTCCTGGCGGCGAGTCGTCGACATGAACGACCGGGCGCTACGCAACATCATCGTCGGGTTGGGCGGAGAACTCGAAGGTCGGCCCCGCGAGACCGGCTACGACATCACCGTCGCTTCCGAGCTGATGGCGATTCTGGCGCTCGTCGATGGTTCCAATTACGCCGAAGCGCTTCGCAACCTCCGGGAGCGCTGTGGGCGGGTAGTCGTGGGCCGCAGCAAAGCGGGGAATCCGATCACACTCGAAGATCTGGGGGTGGCCGGGGCAGTCACGGTCCTCATGAAGGAAACGTTGCACCCCACCATCATGCAGACGCTTGAGGGCCAGGCGGCTTTTGTCCACGCCGGGCCGTTCGCCAACATCGCCCATGGCAACAGCTCGATCCTGGCTGACCGGGTCGCCCTCCACCTTGGTGATTATGTCGTGACCGAGTCGGGTTTCGGAGCCGACATGGGTGCTGAGAAGTTCTTCGACATCAAGTGTCGGGTGTCCGGCCTTAAGCCTGACGCCGCCGTTTTGGTGGCCACCGTCCGAGCACTCAAAACACACGGCGGAGGTCCGAAGGTCGTGGCGGGTCGACCGCTGGACAAGGCGTACACCGAGGAGAACCTGCCGCTCTTGCGAGCCGGCCTCGCCAACCTCATCACCCACATCGAGAACGTGAAGAAGTTCGGTGTCCCGGTGGTAGTGGCGGTCAACGTGTTCCCGACCGACACAGAACATGAGATTCAGCTCATCAAGGAAACCGCCATGGAGAACGGTGCCTTCGCCGCCGTGACCAGCTCTCATCACCCCGATGGTGGCGACGGGGCCGTCGAGTTGGCCAAGGCGGTCGTTGCCGCGGCCGACTCCCCATCGGACTTCAAATTCCTCTACCCGCTCGACCGGTCGATCAAAGAAAAGATCGAAACCATCGCCAAGGAGATCTACGGAGCTGGCGGAGTCGAGTACTCGCCGCTTGCCGAAAAACAGATCTCCGAATTCGAACAGGCCGGCTACGGGTATTTGCCGATCTGCATGGCCAAAACGCACCTTTCGATCAGCCACGATCCCAACCTCAAGGGGTCTCCGAAGGGCTTCACTGTTCCCGTCCGCGAGGTCCGCGCCTCGGTGGGCGCCGGGTTCATCTACCCACTGCTTGGCGAGATGCGGACCATGCCGGGCCTCGGTGCGACGCCGGCCTTCATGAATGTCGACATCGACGAAAACGGCAACATCGTCGGCCTGTTCTAACCCATGGCGGCGCCCCGTATCAGCGGCATCATCCTCGACGTTTTGGACGGAGGGCGAGCGGCGGCGTTCTGGTCAGGGGTGTTCGAAGTGGAAGTCGCTTTCGAGTTCGATGAATTCGTGTTCTTCGACGTCGACGATATCCATCTGGTGCTCCAGGTGGTTCCCGACCCGAAGACCGTCAAGAACCGGGCCCACTTCGACCTGACGAGCGACGACCCGACTGAACTCATCGAGCGGGTCACTGCCCTCGGCGGTTCAGTGGTATCAGCAGTCGACAAACCGTCATACGCTCTGACGGTCCTGGCCGATCCCGACGGAAACGAATTCTGTGTTTCGCGCCAACCCTCTGCCGGCCTCGTCTGAGGGTCCCGGGGCTCAGGTAGCCCGACGAGGTGGGGTGACCGGTGCCGACCGGACCGAGATCAGGGTCAGGACGCCAATGATGATGGGGAGCACCGTCGCGAACAGAGCTATTGGCGGCCAGGGCACCGTCACCGCCGATGCCTGCACGAGGCCGAAGGGTCCTGCGTAAACAAAGTTCTGCGCCGAACTAAACACCCAGACCAACCCGAGACCGAGTGGAACCGCCAGGAGCATTGCCACCAGCGTCTGATAACCGGTCAGAAGCCCAAGAAAACGCCTGCGGAACGCTCCGGGGGCACCTACTGCCACGATCGTACGAAGCTCTTCGTCGACCTCGGCCGCCGAGACCGCCGTAACCAGTGCCACCACGATCAGAACGACCAGCAACGAGGCCGCTCCGGCGATCAGATAGATGGCCCCCTCACTGATGCCATTACTTCCGCCGCTGACCACAAGACCGAGGGCTGACATCTGGTCGTACTCATCGTTGGTCGGCGGCCGTTCGAGAACCAGGAGAGCCATGGGCCTACTCGCCGCGTCGGAAAACCGCGACACCATCGACTGGGGGATCAGCACCCGGGGCATGGTCCATTGAGTTATGGCTACCGGGTATTCATGCGCCGGGTATTCGCGGCTATTGAGGCTGACCTTGGTAGGTTTGTCTTCGATCCCCAGCACGACGATTTCGCCGGCCCCAATCGAGGTTGTGATGCCAGGATCATCCAGCGCCAAAAGCAAGTCTTCGGTTCCGACCGCCACAGCGTTGCCATCTACGAAGTTGACAACGAAGACCGATTCGCCCTGCTCTGATGCTTTCGCCTGGATCAAGATCATCTCATTGGTGGCCACTCGTAGATCCAACGTATCAAAGACGGCGACCGCCCGCTCAGCAACGATGGCCACCACCGCCGCCACGTCGGTGCCCGTGATCGGGTAACGGTTGAAGGCGTCGCTGGTAGACGAACCCGCCAGCACCAGATGGTTGCTCGGGGATGGCAACCCATAGACGAGGTCCTTTTTCGCCGTGGTCGTAGCAACGACCATCGCAATTATCGGAGCGAGAAGAATCACCATCACGGCGGCGACAGCCACGGCTGACCGGGTTCGATTGCGTCCTGAGTCGCGGAGGACCAACCGGCTGGCTGCGGGAACCCGGTCGGCCATCTTGCTCACCAGGGCCAGGATGGGACTGGCCGTCAACGCCACGCCACCTACCAGAAAGGCGGCCCCGACACCTACCAGCCCGTTGGCCAACCAACTCTCCGAGGCAAGGGAGACGGAAATCAAGAGCACGCCGAGTGCCGAGCAGCCTGCCCCAACCGGGACGATCCACTTGCGAGGGGCAAGTACCGGCATCCGCCCTTGGAGTGCGGTGGTGATCGGCACCTTGGAAGCCGTCCGGGCCGGAATCCACACAGCCAGGAGAACGGAAACCAGAGCGACTACTACGGGGCCAACAACGTCGGTGACGCTAACCCCCACTCCGACCATGACCCTGGATACAAACCGTTGGAGCAAGGGTCGCCCCAATACCAAGACGCCGATACCGAGCAGCACTCCGAGCGTGGCCCCGAGCGATCCGATCGTGAGGGCCTCTCCGAGTACCGCGGTCCGAACCTGTTTTTCCGACGCTCCATTCGCTCCCATCAGGCCAATCTCACGGAGACGCCGTCGGGTCCCAGCGGCAAACGCCGCACCGGTGATGAAGGCCACTTCCACTAGAACCACGGCTGAAGCACCCGTCGAGACGACTCCTGGGTCGTCGATCAAGCTGCCCGTGGCGAGCCACTGGCTGCGGGTATCGACAAAAAGGTCCGGCACGCCGCTCAGTCGCCCGGTTCCGTAGGTCATTTCAGCCACCAGTTGGTAGACCGCCGTTACCGAGTCACCACCAGCCGCCCCGGTCTCATCGACGAGATCAACCAGTTCAAGGATCTCCGATTCAGTCAACATAAGGTACGTCTGGTCGTCGAGGAACTCGATCTCTGCCGGCTTTGGGTCCACGGCAGGTTCGGGCCAAAACAACCGCTGGCCCTCGTCGTACCAGAGAGCTTGTAGTTGACCGGCAGCATCTTCCGCCCCAGGGCCGCTCAAAAGAAGACTCGACTCGACCCGAACTTCGGCGCTGTCGCCGACGGCCAGCAAGCCACCGGGACGAATCAGGATGTCCGAGCTTTCAGATGAGAACGGCCGGCTCACCAGACCCACGACTTCCAGCTCTCCAAAAGGCAGGTCTCCGAACTCGACTCTGTCGCCGACCTCCACCCCTAACGCCCCGGCCAGCGTCGGGGATATCGCGACCTCGCCATCGCTATGCGGGGTATCGCCCGCCAGGAGGACCAGAAGGCCCTTTGTGACGGGCTCAGCAAGATCGAGATCCGAGAGCCAGGTAAAGCCGACTCCGGGGAGTCGCAGACTGGCGCCCCTAATCTCGGTGATGGCGACCTCAGTTGACTGCTCACCAAGTGTCCTGAGGACCCAGTCGCGCACTCCGGGAACCGGCGTTTGTTCGTACACTCTGGCGTCGGCCGACCCGAAGTACGATTGCGCGCTTTCCTCCGGAGTCAGAGAGCCGGCCCTGACGATCCCGGCAACCACGACCCCGAAGCCGACCGGGACGGCGACCAGAAGGATCAGGAAGATGGTGCGTCTTCGGTTGCGTCTGGCATTTCTGGTCGCCACCTTGAGGGCAGCCCGTCTCCCGGTCATGCGAGGTCAGCAGTCGTCGACGGGGTCTTCGACCGAACCGAGATCCCTTCCACCCGCCCATCACGGAGACGAACCACCCGATCAGCCCAGGCGGCGTAGGCCGGTTCGTGGGTGACCAACAAGGCAGCCGCTCCGGCATCACACCGGCTCCGGATTAGCTTCAAGATCGACTCGCTGGTCGCTTCATCAAGGGCGCCGGTCGGTTCGTCGGCGAGAAGCACGGAGCGAGGGCCGACCAGACCGCGGGCAATCGCCACTCGCTGTTGTTCACCGCCCGATAGCTGGTCCGGATAGCGGTCCGCCATGCCGCCCAGCTCTACTTCGTCCAGCGACTTTTCCGCCAATTCCCGAGCGAGGGCCGGCTTCATCCCGTCAAGCTCAAGCGGCAGGGAAATGTTCTCGGCAGCCGTCAATGACGGAAGCAGGTTGAACTGTTGGAACACGTAGCCAACCGAGACCCGCCGGACCCGGGCCAGTTCTTTCTTTGACAGTGTGGCGAGATTCTGACCATCGACAATAACCTCCCCAGTGGTTGGTTCGTCGAGGGCGCCCGCCATGTTGAGCAGGGTTGTTTTTCCGGATCCAGAGCGACCGGTGATCGCCACGAGTTCCCCCGGTAGGAGGTCGAGGTCAATACTGACCAGCGCATCGACTCGCTGGGCACCTACCCCATGGGTCTTGCCAAGGCGGCGCATCGAAAGGATTGGCTCTGTCACTGGGTCACCTCCATCGATTCTGCCGATTCTGTTTCCCCGACCCTTGGCGAAAACGCCGGTAGATCATCGAGCCTCGACTCCACCCGCTCGAGCCAGCGGAGTTCCGCCTCGGCGCTGAAGATGAGACGATCCAGATAGAGCAACCAGGCGAAATCGTCGTTCAGGTTGTCGGACTTGAGTGCCGTGTAGTCCTGAAGCAAACCCATGATCGAGCCACGTTGAACCTCGATCACCCGGCGCGGATGCTCGACACCAGAGACCAACGCCATGAGAAGCTTCAGCGAGATCTCGTCGCGACCCGCGGCTGCAAGATCGACTGGTTGAGCCATCCATTCCTTGGCGACCACTCGACCATCATCGGTGACCGAGTAGGTGACCCGACCGTCTGCGTCCGGGGAGTGGCTCGTTGCGAGTCCGTCACGCTCCAAGCGCTGCAATGTCGTGTAGACCTGGCCGATATTCACCTGCCAGGTGTCACCGGTGGCGGACTCCAGGTCTTGCTTGAGCTGGTACCCATGTCCTTCGTTCTTGACGAGAAGACAAAGCAGACCTTCCTTGATCCCCACTTCAACCTCCATACATACTCGGTATGCAACAGATTACATACTGAGTATGTAATCGTCAAGGCTCTTCTCGCCAACAACGACTGTCCGAACCGTATGGGAGCTGAGATCACGGGTTCAAGCCGCGGTAACGACTCACAGGACGGGACCGACATGGCTATCGTTCGCACGACGGAGAGGAGGTGAGATGAAGAAGACACGTTTGACCACTCCCCTGGTCCGGCGCAACGGCATTTTGGAGCCAGCTACCTGGGACGAAGCCCTCGATGCGGCCGCGGTCGGGTTGGCAGAACACACGGGGACGTCCTACGGGATGTTCTCGTGTTCAAAAGCGACCAACGAAATGAACTTCATGGCCCAGAAGTTCGCCAGGGTCGTCATGGGTTCGAACAACGTCGACTCGTGTAACCGAACCTGACATGCTCCTTCGGTCGCCGGTCTGGCGGCTGTTCTCGGAGCTGGCGGAGGAACTTCGTCGTACGAAGAAATCGAAACCACAGATCTCATCGTCCTGTGGGGTTCGAACGCGCGTAACGCCCATCCCATCTTTTTTCATCACCTCCTCAAAGGCGTCCGTAACGGCGCCAAGATGTACGCGGTCGATCCGCGTCTCACATCGTCGGCCAAATTCGCCGACGTATGGTTGGGCATCGACGTCGGGTCAGACATCGCACTCGCCAATACGATCGGCCGGGAGATCATCGCCGCCGGGCTTGTCAACGAAGCGTTCGTGGCCCACTCGACCATGGACTTCGACGCCTATAAGGCCGGCGTCGAGGAATGGACGCTGGAACGAGGCGAAGAAGTCACGGGCGTCCCGGCCGAGATCATCAAACAACTCGCCCATGACTACGCCGCCGCCGAAACCGCCCAAATCTGCTGGACGCTTGGGATCACCGAACACCAGAACGGAACCGACAACGTGATCGCCCTCATCAGCCTGGCTCTGCTGACCGGCCACGTCGGACGGTACGGCTCCGGCCTGGTGCCGATCCGGGGACAGAACAATGTCCAGGGTGGCGGTGATATGGGGGCTTTGCCCAACAAGCTTCCCGGGTTCCAGGACATCGAAGACGGCGAGGCTCGCGGCAAGTTCGACGCGATGTGGGGCGTGGAAGTTCCTTCCTCACCGGGCAAACACATCTCCCTCATGTTCGAAGCAATGGAAGCCGGCGAACTGACGGCTCTCTATGTGATCGGGGAGAACCCCGCCCAATCCGAAGCCGACACGGCTCACGTCCGAAAACTGCTTGGCGATCTTGAGTTCATCGTGGTCCAGGACATCTTCCTCACCGCCACTGCCGAACTGGCCGACGTGGTCTTTCCGGCCGCAGCCGGGTGGGCAGAGAGCGACGGAACCTCGACGTCATCTGAGCGACGGGTCCAGCGCATCCGCAAGGCAATCAATCCGCCCGGCCAAGCCCGTGACGATCTCGAGATCCTCAGCGCACTGGCTGAGAAAATGGGTCATGGTTGGGGCTATCCCACCGCCAAGGAAGTCTGGGACGAACTGCGCTTGCTTTCCCCCGTGCACGCCGGGATGTCCTACGAACGTCTGGAAAGCGAAGGTGGCCTGCAATGGCCCTGCCCGTCGCTCGATCACCCCGGCACGCTCTTTCTCCACGCCTGGCTATGGGACGAAGTTCTTCCTCCTCGCGGGCCGGCCCCCTTCATCCCGGTGAAATGGGTGCCGCCGGTCGATCCGTTGTCCGAGGAATTTCCGATCCGTTTGACCACCGGACGAGCCCTGGATTCGTACAACACCGGGGTCCAGTCCGGTGGTTACCGCTCCCCCATTCGCAAGGGCGCCGTCCTGGAGATCTGCGAGGAAGACGGAACCAACTGGGACATTCGTGAGGGCGAAACGGTCAAGATCAGCTCTCGTCGAGGGGCCATCGAGGTGCCAGTCATCTATGCGGATTCACTTCGACCTGGTCTCACCTTCATGACGTTCCACCATCCGGACGAGGCAGACGTCAACCAATTGACGCTCGACGCCTGGGACCCCAAGTCTGGAACCGCAGAATT
>JAENVV010000301.1 GCA_016650365.1 Acidimicrobiia bacterium | reverse complement strand
GTCTGGGAGAAGATCCAGTCCGAGGTCGATAATGGCCCGGCGCCTCGCCTCATTTATCAGGAGCCCGAGTTGCTCATCCGGGTGATCCGTGAGCATTTCACATCCGACTTCAAGCGCTTGCTTATCGATGATCAGACGTCGATGGACCGGGTCACCGGGTACCTGGGCGAAATGGCACCTGAGCTCGTGAACAAGGTGCATTTCTACGAGGACGAGCTCCCGTTGTTTGAGAGGTTTCACGTTGAAGATCAACTCCGCAAGGCTCTTGACCGGCGGGTTTGGTTGAAGTCTGGCGGCCACCTGGTCGTCGATCGCACGGAAGCGCTCACCGTCATCGACGTGAACACCGGCAAATTTGTTGGTAAATCGAGCCTTGAAGAGACGGTACTCCAGAACAACCTCGAAGCGGCGGAGGAGATTTGCCGTCAGCTGCGATTGCGAGATATTGGCGGGATCATCGTGATCGACTTCATCGATATGGAGTCGGAAAAGAATCAGCGCATGCTCATTCGGAAGCTGAAAGAGGAACTTGCCAAAGACAAAACCCGCACCCAGGTGTTCGATGTCTCCAATCTCGGACTCGTCGAAATGACCAGGAAGAATGTTGCGCAGGGCCTCCTGGAGAACTTTTCCGAGCCCTGCCCGCATTGTGATGGCCGGGGCGTCCTGCTTCAGGAAGAGGCTGCGACGCTCGGAATTCCCTACGAGGATCGGGCGCTTTCGGACGCCGAATGATTCTCAGGTTGGCAAATCGTTTCAGACGATTAGAGTTACGAGCCGCTGCCTTGCGTAGCGATCTCCTAAGTTTGTAAGAAGGAACCAGTCATGTACGCAATCATCCACACAGGTGGGAAACAAGCCAAGGTAAGTGAGGGCGACGTCCTTGATATCGAACGCTTGAAAAACGCCGGTGAAGAGGTCGTGTTCACCCCCCTCTTGGTTGTGGATGGAAACGGCTCGACGATCACCGACAAATCAGTCCTGGCTGCGGCCACGGTCACCGCCAGGATCCTTGGCGAAGAAAAAGGGCCCAAGTTGGACATGTTCAAATATAAGAACAAGACGGGTTACCGTCGCCGCATGGGCCACCGCCAGACCTATACGAGGGTCGAAGTTCTGAGCATCGCCGTAGATGCACCAGCGGCCGCTTCCGAGGAGGAGTAAACAATGTCAAAAACCAAAGCCGGAGGCTCGACTAAGAACGGTCGCGACTCCAAAGCCAAGCGTCTCGGCCCCAAGGTTTTCGACGGTCAAACCGTGACCGCCGGAGCCATCCTCGTTCGTCAACGAGGCACACGTATCCATCCCGGTAACAATGTCGGCAAGGGCAGCGATGACACGCTCTTTGCCATGGCTCCCGGACATGTCAAGTATGGAGAACGTAACGGTCGACGTCTGGTAAACGTTCTCGCTGACTGAGGGTCGACGTGTTCGTCGATCGAGTTAATGTCAACCTCCGTGCCGGCAACGGCGGCGCGGGGGTTGTCTCTTTTTTGAGGCAAAAAGGCCGTCCCAAGGGAAAGCCAACCGGCGGAGCAGGGGGACCTGGAGGCGACGTGGTGATTGTCGCCGACGAGAATGAGGCCTCGCTCCTCGCTTATCGCCACAATCCCCATCGAAGTGCCGAAAGCGGTACGCATGGTCAGGGTGACGTCAAGCATGGTCGTGCCGGGGAAAGCCTTCATCTTGTCGTCCCGCCAGGCACGATGATCTATGACGGCGATGGTGAGTTGCTCGCCGACCTGGTGAAACACGGGCAAGAAGTCACGGTTTTGCAGGGTGGCCGGGGAGGGCTGGGCAATACGGCCCTTGCTTCGAAGGCCAATCGGTCTCCCGGTTTCGCTGAACAGGGAGAGTATGGCGAGGAAGCCTGGATCACCCTTGAGCTCAAGTTGGTCGCTGATGCAGCCCTGATCGGGTTTCCGAATGTCGGAAAATCAACACTCATCGCGCATGTTTCGGCAGCCCGACCGAAAATCGCCGATTATCCATTTACGACGTTGCAGCCGAATCTGGGCGTTGTCTCGGTCGGAGGCAAAGAGTTCGTTCTCGCCGATGTACCGGGTTTGATCGAAGGTGCCGCCGAGGGCAAGGGCCTTGGCCACGAGTTTCTTCGTCACACGGAACGGGCACGCGTGCTGGTCGTGATGCTCGATCCCTCCACGCTTCAAACGGAGACCCTGCAGGATCAGTACCGGATCTTGCTCGATGAACTGGGCCAGCACCGACCGGACCTCGTCACGCGGCCACGAGTCGTGGCAGTCAACAAAGCCGACCTTGACGAGGTCGACACGGTGGCGTTGGCCGCCGAGCTGGGAGAACCGGTCGTGTTCGCGATTTCTGCGGTGACCGGTGAAGGCCTGGATGAGCTTATGCTGGCCGTGGCCGCTCAGGTCGGTCAGGTCATACGAGAAGCCCCCGAACGTGAAGGCTACGTCCTTCACCGGCCCATCGGACAACAGGTCAAGGTCCGCCGTGACGACGAAGGGGTCTGGATCGTCGAGGGTCGGGCCGCCACCAGGGCGGTGGCACTCGATGACCTTACGAGGCCGGCCGCCGCCGATTTTGCCGCCAAACGACTGCATCGAGTCGGAGTAGATGACGCACTACTGGCAGCGGGTGCCCGCACGGGTGACGACGTACGGATCGGCGATATCACGTTCTCGTTCATTGAGGACGACGGGGAAGAGGAAGAGTGAGGACCGCCCCGACCCCGGGGGATCCGGTCGTTCTTAAGGTCGGTTCCTCGAGTCTCACCTTTCCGGGTGGGGGCGTCGATCCGGCGGCCATTGAACGGGTGGCCGGTATGGTCGCCTGGTGCTGGGCCGCCGGCTTTCCGACTGTCCTCGTCACCTCAGGAGCCGTCGCAACCGGGTTGCCCATTCTCGGATTTGAGCACCGTCCCAAAGGTCTGGCTGACTATCAGGTGGCGGCTGCCGTCGGGCAGTCGCGCCTCATGGGCCACTATGCCGACGCGCTAGCCGTTCATGGACTGATAGGAGGTCAGGTGCTGTTGACCAAGGATGTCTTGGCCAACCGTCAGCAATATCTGCACTCTCGTCAAGCCCTACTGAAGATGCTGGAACTCGGCATCGTGCCGGTGATCAATGAAAATGACATCATCGTTGTCGATGAACTCAAATACGGCGACAACGACCGACTCGCCGCGATTGTTTCGCATTTGGTGTCTGCCCAACTCATGGTCTTGCTCACTGACACCGCCGGGATTTACACCGATGATCCTCGTCGGGCCGAGGACGCCGAGCTGCTCAGTGCGGTCCGCCACACCGATCAAATTCTCGATGCCGTGTCGGCTGGAGCGTCCGGTCCACTCGGATCGGGAGGCATCGCCACCAAAGTCGCAGCCGCGCGGATGGCGGCCTGGTCGGGGATCCCGACGGTCATCGGGCCAGCTGCTCGGACCGACGTCATGGAAGAGATTTTGGCGGGCAATGACATTGGTACCTGGGTCGCGCCGCATCCTTCTGGCCTTTCCGCTCGGAAACTGTGGATCGCTTTTGGACTCCCTTCCGAAGGAAGCGTGACGATCGATCGGGGAGCCGAAGAGGCCATTCGCCGGGCAGGCCGGTCATTGCTTGGCGTAGGTGTCACGGCCACTCATGGAGCGTTCGAGGCGGGCAGGGCGGTTGAGGTACTCAACGTCGACGGCGACCTTATCGCCAAAGGAATCGTCCGGTATGGAGCCGACACCTTGGCGAC
>JAENVV010000300.1 GCA_016650365.1 Acidimicrobiia bacterium | reverse complement strand
TATGGCTCTTCGTCCGTGGGGCGATCCCGTATTGTTGTTCGATCCCGCGGTTGACCGCCTGATTGTTGACGTCGGCGGCGGATCCTCGGAGCTCATCATCTACGACCCTCGAACCTTCGAGGAGGTCGGACGCCTCGACGTCATCGACGCGCCAAATGGTGCGACGCTCAGCCACGATGGCACGCTTCTGGCCGTGTCGTCCGGCGACGTGCTGAGGTGCCGAACGGGGGTAGACGTGCGGATTTTCGAACTTGAGACGGGAGCCGTGGTCGACGAGTTAGAGGAGGATTCCTGTTTTGCCTTCCCCCAGTTCAGCCCCGATGACCGCTACGTCACTGCCGTCGGCGAGCGTTCGGTGCCGGTGTGGGATCGCACCGAACCCGAAGGCCAGCCGGTCTTGCTCCAAGACGCCACCGGGTTCGCGGGCGGCCCGAGCGCGTTCGGCGCCGACGGGACGACGATCATACGGGCGAACGGCGACGCTGTGGAGCCGAAAAGCATCACTACGTACAAACTTGCCACCGGTCACGCGATAGAGACAAGGCCCCTCCCGGTCGGCGCCATTCGAGCGGTGACGTCGGTACCGAACACAGATAAGCTCCTGGTCGCAACCCCGACATCGGGGCAGTTCTGGGCACCGGGAGATGTCGTGGCGGAGCGAAAAGTTCCGCTCACCGGGCTCGACCACGGAACATTCTCGGCCAGTGGCAGTCTGGTCGCCCTCTCTGGCGCCAACTCCACGGTCGTCGTCGCTTCGGCAGATGGAGCCACCCACCTAGAGCTGCGGGGCCACGACGGCGGGGTGCCGTCGGTCTCCTTCTCACCCGACGAAACCATGCTGGCCGCACTGGTCAGTTCCGGCGAAGTGGTGATTTGGGATTTGACACCAGGCGGACCACCAGCGCTCGCCAACATCGAGACCGTCGGACTCGACTGGCTGATTCCGCTGATGTCATCGGACGGCCGGTATGTCGCGACGATCGAAAGGTCAGGCGACACGTCCGTTGCCCGGAGATACGCCACAAGGACCGGAGCGCTCATCGCACAGAGTTCGCCGTCATCGATCGAGGTTGCGGTTTCGCGCTCTGGTGAATGGGCTGGCGGCGTCGACTCGGACGGCGTCGCCTGGATCGAGCGGCTCGGAACCAACGAAGTGATCTTCCGACGAGATTGCCTAGCCCCCGCCGCCATCAACGACGAGGGCACACACGCGGTGTTCTTTAGCGCGTGCGGTGGTAAGACCACCTCGCTCATCGACCTACGGAACGGAGCGACGATCTCGTCATGGACCCGAGACGGCGACCCGGAGTTCGGACCGCCTGGTTCGCCGGCGGACGGCCTCTTCGTCGACAACAACGACTCAGGGCCGGTCTTCCGATCCGTCTCGACTGGCGATATCGTCGCAGCCCCCTACATCGGCAAGACCTGGCGGCCACGGTTCTCCGCCGACGGCCGGTATTTGTCACTCGGTAGCGGGTACGAGGGCGGCTACGTGCTCAATGTCGAGGCGATCGTGGCCGGGGCACCCAAGGACGAAGTTGTCGTCATCAATCCGCTAGTCGAGGGCGGACCAACCCGCACGGCGATGGCGAGCGGCTCATTCGGAGTCACGACCCACAACGAGGACAGCATTCGCGTATGGTCGCTCGCCACCGAAGATCAGTGGATGAACATCCCGACCCAAGCCACCACGTTCGCATTCGTCGCCATGTCGCCTGACGGCACCGTGCTGTACTACCCGGACCATGACGGAGTACTCGTTCGAGCGCTGCTCGACCCAGAGGAACTCGCGAAACTGGCCCGGGCACGAACGACCAGGGACTTCACGGTCGAAGAGTGCCAGCAATTCAACATCGTCGACGATTGCTCCATATACGAGCCGGAGCCAGCGCGAGGGTGACGGCGATCTCTTTCTACATGTGAACTGACAGGGGACACACTTCTGCGAGGGGTCGACCGATCGGAATGATGACACATCTCGTCGCCGGTAGGGCGGTCTGCTTGAAGCGTGGCTCACACCGACCGTGCCTGTTGCGTTCAGGCGATGGGTTCGGTGGAGGTGGGCATCTCGAACCGGTATCCTATCCCGGGTTCGGTGATGAAGTAGCGGGGTGTGGCAGGGTGGGGTTCGAGCTTCCGACGGATCTGGGCCATGAACACCCTCAGGTAGTTGCTCTCCTCGCCATATTGAGGTCCCCACACCTCTTTGAGCAGTTGAGCCTGGGTGACCAGCTTCCCATGGTGACGGACGAGGATCTCTACGATGCCCCACTCTGTGGGGGTAAGCCGGATCTCATCTCCTTCTGGTCCGGTGACTCGTTTTGAGACTAGGTCAATCGTGAATTCGTTGGTAACGATGGCGGGTTGGTCATCGTCCGTCTCAGCTTCTCTGCGGAGGGCTGCCCGAAGTCGTGCCAACAGTTCGCCCATGCCAAATGGTTTGGTCACGTAGTCATCTGCCCCTGCGTCGAGAGCTGCGATCTTCTCCTGTTCTGCATCGCGGACCGACAGCACGATGATGGGAATGTGGGTCCATCCCCGTAGTCCGCGGATGACATCGATCCCCTCGATGCCCGGTAGGCCAAGATCGAGTATCACCGCGTCTGGTCGATGGTCGGATGCCCTGCGAAGAGCCTCTTCCCCGGTCGCGGCAGTGTCGACCTTGTATCCCAGGGCCCTAAGGTTGATGCCGAGCGCCCGAACGATCTGGGGTTCATCGTCGACGACCAGGATACGGGACGGTTCAGCCATGGGCACCAGTCTCCACTACCGGTGGCGTCTCGATATTCCCGCCAATTTTGAGTCCAATCACCATCGTCGTGCCTCCACCGGGCGTGTCTTCGATCACGAGCTCGTTTCCCATCGCTTCTAGCAACCCGCGAGCAACGGCCAGCCCAAGTCCGACCCCGCCTCGATTGGGCGAGTCGCCGAACCGTTGAAAGGGCATGAACACGGTCTCGTGTAGGTCGGCAGGGATTCCGGGTCCTCGGTCGCTGACCCGCAGGTCGACGCGCCCAGCCACCTCGCCTGCGCTGATTCGCACCATTTGGCCCGCTGGTGACCATGCGAGAGCATTCTCCACGAGGTTGGCGACGACTCGTTCGAGAAGGTCAGGGTCGGTTTGGACATCGGGCAGCGACTCTGAGATGTCGACGGTAACGCGGTCTGCGTCCTTTCGAAGACCGGAGAGTGCAGCCGCAATAACCTCGACTAGCCCCACCGGCCGGAAAAAGGCGTTGACCGCTCCGACCTGGATTCGGCTGGCATCGAGAAGGCGGCCGACGAGGCGGTTAAGCCGTTCGGTCTCTTCGAGGGCTACATTGAGAAACCCCCGAATCTGTTCAGGACTCCAGTCCACCCCGGTCTCGACCAGACTCGTGAGGGATGCCTTGATCGTCGCCAGTGGGGTTCGGAGGTCGTGTGACACAACGCTCAGTAGGGCGGTTCGGAGACGATCCGTCTCCGCCATCGATTCGGCAGATCGGGCTTCGCGTTCCAGGTCGGCGCGTTCTAACGCCTGGACTATTTGGGAGGCGAAGGCGCGGAGGACGGTTCGGTCGTCGGTGGTAAGCCTGCCTCCGTCGATAACGAGAGCGATGGTGTCGGTAACCTCGACTGTTTCACTACCCTCTTCGGGGGCATGCAATTCACGTTGCCCCTCCGCGAGAAGGAGCTCCCACCCGGTATTGGTTCGCCGGATCAAGCTCACGGATTCGAGCGAGAGGATGTCTTTCACCCTGCGGAGCAGAGCGGCCTGGTCAGAGGCGAACACGGGGTGTCCGCGGGTGGTGGTTGCGGCAAGAGCCTCAGCCTGTGTACGGGCCGTTCTCGCCTCAACGCTGCGACGGCTCGAGTACCCGACCAGGAGTCCGACAGCGAGCGAGATGACGAGGAATATGACAAGCGAGAACAGGTCGTCTGGATTGCCGATGCTCCACGTTTGCACCGGTGTCGTGAAGAACCAGTTGGCGAGTAGGAAACTGGCTACGGCGGCAACCCCGGCGGGGAGAGCGCCGCCAGTCCCAGCCCCCACGACCGCGGCGAGGAGGTAGAGGAGCAGGACGTTGTGGAGTGCGAGTCTGGCACGGTATGGGAGAAGGATCGCCGTCAGGGCGGGCAAACCAAACAGGACGATGACCCACGATGTGAGTCGTCGTCGACCACTGATCGGCTCGGAGCGACGGCGGCGGGGCCGGGGCTTGCGGTCTCCTTCGTAGGAGATGACATGGACGTCGATGTTTTCGGCGTTGCGGATCACTTTGGTGACCGGTGAGCGGCGTCGCAGTTCGTCAAGTCGGGATCTGCGGGAGGCGCCGAGAACGATCTGGGTTGCGTTCTCGTCGCGGGCAAAGGCCACCAGCACCGTCCCTATGTCGTCTCCAACCAACTCGTGGTAGCGACCACCGAGTTGTTGGAGAAGCTCGATTAGCCCGGCCAGCACCTTGTTGGACTGGTCAGCGAGGCCATCCGAGGTGCGCACATAGACACCGACGAGATCGGCCCCGGACCGCATCGCGAGCCGGGCTGCGCGCCGCAGGACGTCTTCGCTCCCTGCCGCACCGACCAGGGCGACGACCACGCGCTCCTTGGTCTCCCAGGGTTGGTCGATGCCGTGCATTGCTCGGTAATCCGCCACGGCTTCGTCGACCCGATCGGCAGTCCAGGACAACGCCAGTTCCCGCAAGGCTCCTAGGTTCCCGGGGCGGAAGTAGTTGGCGAGCGCGGCGTCGATGCGCTCGGCCGGATAGATCTTCCCCGCAGCGAGCCGCTCACGAACTCCTTCTTGAGTCAGGTCGACCAACTCGATCTCCTCCGCCCTACTCACCACGTCGTCTGGGATGGTCTCACGCTGGATGACGTCAGTGATCTCGTGGATCACGTCGTTGAGTGACTCGAGGTGCTGGATGTTAACCGTCGACAGGACATCGATGCCGGCGTCGAGGATCTCGTCGACGTCCTGCCACCTCTTGGTATTTCGCGATCCGAGAATATTTGTGTGGGCGAACTCGTCGACGAGCACGACCTCGGGACGGCGCGCCAGGACAGCGTCCAGGTCCATTTCCTCGAAGGTGGATCCACGGTTAGACATGGAGCATCTGGGGACGACCTCGAGGCCGCCGATCAGAGCAGCGGTCTCGGCGCGGCCGTACGATTCGACATAGCCGATGACAACATCGCGGCCCTCCGTCTGTAGACGGTGACCTTCCTCCAACATGGCATAGGTCTTCCCGACACCGGGAACGGCTCCGAGGAAGACCTTCAGCTTTCCTAGACTCACCATGTCAGGTTACCTACCACAAGGCGTTTGGCATCTGAGGAGGACCGTCCGGGTTCCGGATGGTTGGGATGATCACTGTCGGCTTTCGATGCAAGGACAGAGCAACCCGACGTTGACCGGGTTTCCCGCGGAACCCGATACTCCGACCGCCGATTTGCTGCGTGTCGATCAGGACAAGGACCTCATCGAATCGCGGCCCATTACTGCGCCCCACGTGATACCTCCAGCTTTGGCGTTAGCCACCGAAATGTGGCGATTGACGGCGATGCCGGACACGGGATAACGCCGAAGAATCGCCCCACAAGCATCGCTGGCCGAATCGCGGCGCCTACCAGACGGTGTTGTACCAGAGGGTGTTGTTCGACTGAGCGACGACAACATACAGGATCTCGAACAGCTCGCAGACGGGCAATCACCTGGCCATCGTCGCCGCCATCTCCGTCGACTCCTTTTCCACCGGGTCCTAGCTCCAGCTTGTGAGCGACGACCCTCACAACTCTGTCATGCCCTGCTGGTGTTCTTCACAGGGATCGCCACCACCAAGCTGGGGAATCTGCGGCCCCGTCGACAGCTTCGCCGACTCGACGGCCACGGGGGTATTGACTGACGACCGGTCCGAAGGCGAAGCATGATCGCCGATGGTGCGGAGGTGATAAGGAACCGAGGTGACAGCGATGCCGTGCTCACCGGCGAGGGCTACCTTGATGGCGAGCCCGGTCTGGTTGTGGAGCAGTTGGGCGATGCGACCAGGTACCACGAACTCGGGGATCACCACGCAGATTAACGTGCCTGGTGCCGCGGCCCGACGTCTATCCCGCAGATATCGGACCAGCGGGTCGACGATGCTCCGATAGGGGCTGGCGAGAATCTCCAGCGGGAATTGGTATCCGGCGGCCTCCCACTCGGATTCGAGACGCTGGCTTTGTCTCGGGTCGACGTCGATGTGTACTGCGATGACTGGGAATCCGAGGCTCTCGGCGTAGGTGAGCGCTTCGCGGATCGGTCTGGTCATATCCGATATCAGCACCACCTGCTCGACATGAGAGATGGGCACCTGGCTTCGCCGGCTTTGTCGGAACCTTCGAACTACGTTGAGGTCGGTCACGACGACACCGGGCTCGAAGAGCAGTCGCGACTTGATGGCGAGGCTATGGCGGTGGACGAAAAAAGCAAGGATCGACCGTGACCGGACACGGTCGGCGAGGATCACCGTAACGAGTGCTCCCGGGTGGGTATCGCGCTCTTGGCGGATACGGTCGACGACCCGTCGGGAGATCGGTTCGCTCTCTCCCGCCAACACCTCCAAAGGGTGTTCGAGATGTGCCGGATCCCAGGTGTAGAGGAGGTCATCTGAGCCTGGGCCTACGGCATGGACACACGTCAGCGACTCGGCTGCGAGCAACTCGGCGTAACGCAGCGATCGTTCAGTGGCGTCGTCGTGATGAGCCACAAGGACGATCACCCGCGCCGGCTTTGCCGTGGCTTCCTTCGTGACCTGGCGGAGTTGGGCGGCCACCCCGAGATAGTGGCGCCTGATCGACAGCATCAGAGCTACCAGGATCGGGACGAGGAGGATGACGATCCAGGCCCCATGGACGAACTTAACCGATGCGACCACCACCAGCACGACGCCGGTGGTTACCGCTCCGACCGAATTGATCACGACGGATCGCCGCCATCCTGGCTCCCTGGTGCGCAACCAGTGTCTGACCATCCCCGTCTGGCTGAGAGTAAAGGCGGTAAACACACCGACGACGTACAGTTGGATGAGGCGACTGACGTCGGCACCGAAAATCAAGAGCAACGCCGACGCTAGCAATGCCAGAGTGATGATCCCATTGGAGAAGACCAGCCGGTCACCGCGGTTAAGGAATTGGCGTGGTGTCAATTTGTGGCGGGAAAGGATGGCCGACAAGCGAGGGAAGTCCTGGTAGGCGGTGTTCGCAGCCAGCACCAAGATGGCAGCAGTGAACACCTGCAAAGCGTAGAAGCCGACCCCTCCATTGAACACGGCGCGCCCAATCTGGGACATGACCGTGCCGTAGGTGTTGATGGTGCCCTCCGAGATGCGGACATCAAACCATCGGGCCAGTGTGGAGATACCCAAGAACATTGAGATCGAGATGCCACCCATTACTCCGAGCGTTGCTACCGCGTTACGCGACTTGGGTTCGCGGAACGCCTGTACGCCATTGGCGATTGCTTCGACCCCGGTGAGGGCCGTCGACCCGGAAGCGAACGCGCGCAGCACGAGGAAGAGCCCGACCGCGGACACCTGTGTCTCCAGCTCGACACCAGAAGAAATCGCTGAAGGGCACTGGCCGTTCAAACACTCCGCGAATCCCACGACGAGCATGATCCCCACGGTTAACACGAACAAATAGGTCGGAAGAGCGAACAACGTCGAAGCCTCCCTCACACCGCGCAGGTTGGCAACGGTCAACAGGACCACAAACCCGAGCGCCGTCACCACCCGGTATGGCTGCAGCCAAGGGGCCGCAGACGTGATCGCAGCAACACCAGCCGCCACCGACACCGACACCGTCAAAACATAATCGATGAGAAGAGCAGCCGCAGCCACAGCGCCGGTTCGTATCCCCAGGTTGTCGTTGGCGACGATGAATGCACCGCCACCTTCGGGATAGGCTTTGATCGTCTGCCGATACGAGACAATCACGATCAGAAGCAGCGTCGCGATGCCAAGAGAAAGCGGCGTCAGCCAACTGAAAGCCGCCGCCCCCGCCAACGAGAGAACCAGCATCGCCTCTTCGGTTGCGTACGCCACCGAAGAGAGCGGGTCGGAGGCGAATACCGGAAGCGCCAAACGCTTCGGCAACAGCTGATGCTCATCCTCGTGACTGGCGAACGGCCTACCGAACAGACGCCGCTTGAAACCCGTTCCGGGTCGTCCCTTTACCATGTCGACTTCACCGGTCGCCTCACAAACAGCATGCGCCGCCCAGTGACGGCGCACCACAGTAATACCGCATTGGCGGCCCTCCCCCTCCGGCCCTAACGCCTTGTTAACGCCTCACCTCTGGATCTTGACGGCCAGGCGGGCCAGCACAGTGTCATGTCAGTGGCGCAGTCATCAGACCAACCCCCACCAGAGCGAGCAAAATCACAGCAGTGAGCAGTAGATCCCAAAGCAGTTCACGGCCCGGATCGCGCTCCACAGCAAGTCTCTCGACAAGCGACAATCCGAAAAGCACGGCCACCCACACAACGACCATCCCAGATACGACGAACGCTACCGACGGATGTCCAAGCACGCCCCCAGCAGCTGCAATGCCAAGCAACGGCACCGCAATCTTGAGGATCTCCAGATTTGGCGAATGACTCGCATGTCTAGTCATTACTCATAGGAATAGCGCACCAGAGCGGAGCGCACCAGAGCCCTGACGCAAACTTGACGCGTTCGGCCCGGTTGCGAGTGGGATCCTGACGGCTCTCCTCGTACACACACATCTCGACAATCCGACAATCGTGCAGGATGTTGAACCGCCCCGGGATGGGTGACTGCTCGGGTCCGGGAAAGGATGGAGCGAGGTCAGACCAGAAGCGTGTACGGGTAGGCATCGGCGTTCGCTCTACTGGCGACATGTTGGCTCCTGAGTGATCTCGGCTCGGGTAACACAATCCACCCGTTCTACCGATCCTTCTACCGGGTCTCCGAAACTCGGAACCCAGAAAGGACAGGATCATGAAAGGCTATGTAGCTTGCAAGGGCGACCGCTGGTATGCGGTCATCTACGAAGGACTGGACCCGGTCACCGGCAAGCAGCGCCGCCGCTGGTATCCCGCCGGACCCGACCGCAAGGAGGCCGAACGGTTGGCGGCCCGTCTCGCCACCGACGTCAACGGACGTAACGACCAGGCACGTTCGCTCACCTTCGGCGCCTACCTGACCACCCGGTGGCTTCCCGGCAAAAAGATCACCCTGGCTCAGAGCACCTGGGACGGATACCGGCGCAAAATCGATCGGCATATCCTGCCGGTGATCGGTCGGATCCCGATCCGTCGGCTACGAGCCAACCATCTCGAAGCACTCTATGAGGCAATGCTCCACCCAACCGACGGACACCGACCGCTGGCACCCAAGACGGTCCTCGAAGTGCACCTCATCATCAGAGGCGCCCTCAACGACGCAATGGCACGGGGCATCGCCAACCGTAACGTGGCACTCGTCGCTCACGCACCAAAGCTGAGATCAATACCGAAGACCGAACAGAAAGCGTGGAACGCCCCACAATTGCAGGCGTTTCTACGGTCCGCGGCCGGTCACCGGCTGTTCCCGGCCTTCTGGCTGGCCTCGACAACCGGCCTGCGTCGCAGTGAACTGCTCGGCCTGCGATGGGACGACATCGACCTGACCGCCGGCAGCCTGTCGGTCAGTCGCGGACTCGTCGCGGTTGCCTACGAGATACACACCTCACGAGGCAAGACCCGCAACGCACGGCGAGCCATCGACCTCGACCCAACCACCATCGATGTGCTCACCGCATGGCAGGCATGGCAGAAAACATAACAGAAGGTGGTGGGGATCGGGGTCGGCCCAACACGTCCTACCCGGCATGCAAGCCGACGCGGCACGCGTATTTGAACAGCTCATCGCACCAGCAGCGAGGAACGCAAACGGCCGGTAGAAGATCCGGTAGAAGCAACGGTAGAAGCAACGGTAGAAGCCCCGACCAGCAATCCGCTGCCCGGGGCTTTTCGTAGCGGGGGCAGGATTTGAACCTGCGACCTTCGGGTTATGAGCAATTCGATGACCTGGGGAATTGCGCGAAATACCTGATCAGAGGCTGTTTTCGTTTCTCGTCATGTCGCGTTGATTCCCCTCCCATCGCATCCTCTCGCGCGATGGGCGCGCGATTGGAATGCTCTCGTCCTCTGCGCTACGTTTGGAAGCGAAGCGTTGCTCCGCCGAACCACTGGCCGGGTCATCTCCCCCGACCGACACATCCCCGGCTGATCCGCTTCGTTTTCGAAATTTGTCGCCCTTTGCATGAACGAGAGCGCACATCCTGTGGGCAGAGTTAAGTCTCGACGGTCGGTAGGCGCGAGGCTCATGTATGGTGAGAGTGCACGGAGACTGGCCCTGGGCTTCACTCTCCCGGCGTGGTCATCCAGTGGCCCGCGGTGAATGCCAAGCTAAGACCAGCCAACAACCGTTGCGTGAGCACTTGAGAGGCTTTGGCCATGGCACGAAACACGAAACTCCCCACGATCACATTTCTGAGTAGTTATCCGCCTACGTTCTGCGGGTTGGCAACATTTACGCTGGCCCTGCGGGAGGCTATCGCCTCCGAACGCGGTTCCGAGACCGGCCTTGGCGTGGTCAGCTTGGTGGACAGCCGACCCAGCGCATCGCCAGCCGAAGTCGTCTACGAACATGTCAACGGCAACCATGCCTCTCTTCTAGGCGCGATCAACGTGCTCAACTCTTTCGACACGGTGTTTGTCCAACACGAATACGGGATCTACGGCGGACCCGACGGTCACGAGGTCATTGATCTGCTTTCTGGCCTCGAAGTCCCCGCAATAGCCACGCTACACACGGTGCTTAGCCGCCCCACCAGAAGCCAGCGATCGATTCTGGAGGCCGTCGCAGCCCTGGCGGATGAGACAATCGTGATGAGCGAGACCGCCTATCGGCGACTCGTCGACGGATACCAAGTCGACCCCGACAAGGTTCGAGTTGTTCCTCATGGGGCACGGACCAACCTTGGCGGCCCGTCGCTGGCGGCTGGAACTCGGCCGGTCGTACTCACGTGGGGACTTATCGGACCTGGCAAGGGCTTGGAGATGGCGATCGACGCTTTCGCGGGCCTCGCAGACCTTCGTCCCCTTCCTCGCTACGTGATACTGGGCAAAACGCATCCCAAAGTTCAGGCTCAGCACGGCAATGCGTACCGCGAAAGCCTCAGCGCACGGGTCCACGATCTCGGACTCGTTGACATGGTCGAATTTGATGATCGCTACCTCGACACGGGCGCGCTGGCAGTCGCGATCCGGAAGGCTGATCTCGTTGTGCTTCCTTACGACTCCACCGAGCAGGTGACATCAGGGGTTTTGGTCGAGGCTCTCGCAGCCGGGAAACCGGTGGTCGCGACGGCCTTTCCCCACGCTGTTGAGCTGCTACGCGGCGGTGCAGGGATCGTAGTTCCCCACGACGATCCCAACGCCCTGACAGCCGCGCTCAGGAACGTATTGACCGATGCCCCTTTGGCGGCACGTATGGCGAAGCAAGCAAGGCAGATCAGATCGGAGGTGTTCTGGCCGGCCGTCGCAAACCGATACGATCAACTGGCAGCAGAGCTCTTCGCCCGACAACAATACATCTCCACTCTTTTGAAGGTTTCGGAGTCGCAAAAGGCTTTGAATGCACCGGTCATGGTGGGTTGAGGGCAAGCTCCAGGTGAAAGAAAACACTGTCCGCTTGGACCCTTCGGCCGCCCTCGATGATCCTCTGCCCAGCCCTCGGTTCGAACATCTGCAACGGATGACCGATCATCGCGGCCTCTGGGAGCACGCGCTCCACAATGCCCCCCGCCAGGAACATGGCTACTGCACCGACGACAACGCCCGAGCGCTAATCGTTGTGAGCCGCCAGCCGAATCCGTCCCCCCAACTCATCGAGATGGCAACTGTCTATCTTGCCTTCCTTCGGGATGCTCAACTGTCTGGTGGCGGCTTTCACAACCGGCGCAGTTCTGATGGCGAATGGGTGGACAAAAAGGGATCGGACGACTCCCAAGGACGCGCACTGTGGGCGTTGGGAACGGTCGCTCGCACCAGCCCCGACGCATCGATGCGTCAAGTGGGACTGGACGTCTTTGACAGGCTCCCTGGTTTTCATTCGCCACATTTGCGCCCGAACGCTTTTGCGGTGCTGGGATTGAGTGAGGTGCTGCTCGCTTCCCCCGGCCATCGACACGCCGGGTACGTTTTGGAGCAATGCGTCGGCCACCTGGTCGTACAAAATGATGTCGGCTGGCCATGGCCAGAAGATCGGCTCACGTACGACAACGCTCGTATACCCGAAGCCCTCTTGGCCGCTGGAGCATTGCTGGCTCGCGACGACCTTATCGATGCCGGACTCCGCTTGCTTGACTGGTTGGTAGCTGCCGAAACGATCCAAGACCATTTTAGTTTCACACCGGTGGGTGGGTGGACAGTTGGCGAACCTCGGCCGGGGTTTGATCAACAGCCAGTAGAGGCGGCTGCCATGGCCGACGCATGCAGTAGGGCATGGTCACTGACGGGCGACAGTCGGTGGAAGTACCGTGTGGAGCAGGCGGCTCGCTGGTTTGTTGGCGCCAACGACATCGGTGCGGCTCTCTACGACCCGCGAACCGGGGGGTGTGCAGATGGACTTGGCCCCGATTACGTCAACTTGAACCAGGGGGCGGAGTCGACCCTGGCTGCTCTCGGTGTGCTTCAACAAGCGGAACGAGTTGGAGTCTGAGGTCCACTACCTGAGGCCTGCGGACGCCTACGCTGTAGTGCGCGTTCGGATAGAGAACGAACCCTCCTGATGACTCGAGCATGCGACCAGAATGAACCAAATCCCCGTCACCAGAAGTCCGGTGCGTTTCGTGCGGGACCCTCATCGCGTGATCACAAAACCATTTTTGCCCGGTGAGCAGGTCTTTCCAGACGGACAGTCACGCGTCAGAGTCGTGGTGGAGCGCATCCTGGCCATGTCGGGAGCGGACGTAACCGCGACTCTGAGGACCACGCGAGACGAATTCGGACCCCGCCACAAGGACCTGATCGCCATTTTTGAACACAGCTTCGCCGTCGTGGCTCACCACCTTGAGAAGCCTGAGTTGATTTCCCTCGAGCGTCGACACCTCATCGGCGCCTATTTCACCCACGAGTACTCGATCGAGGCGGCTGCCCTCAGCAATCCATCGATCGTCCCAGCCCCCGATCAGTCGGGACTCAATCCCGACGAACAACGATTCATAATGAGCCTACGGGCCGTCGGTGAGGGGCACATCTCGTCGATCGAGTTTCGGCTGGGCGTGCTCGACGCTCACGGCGAGATCACGATCGAACGGCCCAGCCGATACGCTAGGACCGGCAGCCGTCAGTCTCCGATCTATGACAAGGATCACTTCGCCACCAAGCTTGAAGAGCTCGGGGCACTCAATGAGATCAGCCAGTGGTGCCTCGACCTTCTGCCATCTCACTTCACATTCGGACAACTCGAAACGGCGATCCTCGACCTGGACGAGTATGGGGTAGATCGCACGATCGCGTTCCAGACGACCAAAACTGTCCACTGGCTGGCCTCCTCGAACTATGTGAGCACCTTTACTGCCGAAACCAACATCTCGGAGCGAACGATCTTTCCGAGCGGACCGACCGAGAGCCACGGAATGGAGGACGCCCGGTTTGTTCGTTTCGTCAACGATGACGGAACTGTTGTCTATTTCGCCACATACACCGCGTACGATGGTGTTCGGATCCTCCCGCAGCTCATCGAGACCACGGACTTTCTTTCTTTTCGAATCGCCACCCTCAGCGGGAGCGGCGCAAAGAACAAGGGGATTGCGCTCTTCCCGCGTAAGATCGGCGGCCAGTATGCTGCCCTCGCACGCCAGGACAACGAAAACAACTTCCTGATGCTTTCAACGGACGTGCACTTCTGGGCGGACACCCAGAGAATCCAGATCCCCGAGCGGCCTTGGGAGCTCATGCAGATCGGCAACTGTGGCTCACCGCTCGAAACCGAGGCCGGCTGGCTGGTGATCACCCATGGCGTTGGGCCTATGCGCCAGTACACGATCGGAGCAATACTCCTCGACATTGATGACCCTTGTCGGGTTATCGGTCACTTGAAGGAACCGCTCTTGACCGCCACCGGCGATGAGCGCGACGGATACGTTCCCAACGTCGTGTATTCGTGCGGCAGCATGATCCACGGCAACCTGCTCGTGCTTCCCTACGGTTTTTCCGATGTTGGAGCTGGCATCGCCACCGTCCCTGTCGACGATCTTCTGTCTCGCCTCACTCCGAAGTGAGTCCTTCGTATTCTCGATAACGACCGTACAGGCGCGAGATGTGATTCGTGGAGTCCGTCCAGAACTCCTCCGCTTTGATGTCGATCCAGGCGTAACCGCGAGGTACAGGGACCCTGTCAGCGCCTGAAAACCCCTTCACCACGTTTACGGAGGGCTTAGCCGAATTGTCTGCTCGCCACACTCCGAACGAGCGTTCATGGGTCGCAAGGTCGAGGGGTGGTTTGTGCCAGATCGTCGGTTCGTAGTCCGTGTAGCACCACAGCATGGCACCAAGGCATCCCGCTCCGCGAAGAGCCGACAGAGCTCGTTCTGTGTACCTGGCTGCGCGCTGCTCCTCAACAAGCACAAAAGAGCTGGTATCTGTCATGCTTTGCCCAACCGGATCGGCTTGACGGTAGGTGGGCAAGCCGAACTCTGAGAACAGGACGCTTTGGCCATTTCCCAGCCACCGGGTTACCTGAGCGAGGAATGAAAGCAGGTGCTCATCTGTGGGACCCTTTGACCAGCGGGCGTAGATGGGATAGCCATGCATGGTGAGGAAATCGCATTCCTCGGCGGCTTCGGTCGGACCAAGCCTACGGTCCTCTTCGAGGTCTTCCATATGCAGGCCGATCGTGACGAGAGCCGACGGGTCGGCCGTGCGGATCGAAGCGGTTACTCGCTTCAACCAATCCCCCGCAGACGATCGACTCGGCGGTATCACGCAGTTCGAATTCTCGTTACCGAGGTCCCAGGCCCACAGGCTCGCATGGCTAGCAAGTGCGGCAGCTGCTTCTTCTGCTAGCAGCGCTTCCTGGAAATCCTCCCAGGTCAGGAAAACCCTTGCCGAGTCAAAGCCGGCACCCGCGATCCGGTCAAAGTCAGACACGACCTCTGCGGCATCAAAATCGGTCCACCAGCCCATTGCGGTACGAGTGGGCCAATAGTTTAGTTAATACCTAGCCGAAAGCGCTCGCCCTCACCCGGCGACCGGGAGTCATGGGGCATCCGTTGCTCCGTCCCGCTCTACCCGGTGATGTTCCACGACTCGGCGATAGACCTCAAGGTACTCGTCGACCATCCGGTTCACATCGAAACGTTGCTCGACCGATCTTCGAACCGCCGCCCGGTCAATCCGTTCGGCGGCGCGCACCGCGGCGACAGCGTCATCAACCGAGCT